>CAYGTD010000064.1:0-13930 GCA_964352725.1 uncultured Roseivirgaceae bacterium | reverse complement strand
TATCACAAATGACAACTTCCCAACCTGCTGTGGCTGCTACTTGCGCAATGCCGGTTCCCATGGTTCCGGCACCTACTACACTTAATTTTGGCATTATTCTCCTGTAAATGTTGGTTTTCTTTTTTCTATAAAGGCATTCACTCCTTCATTGTGGTCTTTGGTCAAGGTAGCTTTATGTTGCCACTCTTTTTCCAGTTCCAGTTGATCATTTAGATTGTTGGTGAACGATTGATTCAATAAATGCTTGGTATACGCCAATCCTTTTGTTGGCATGTTGGCCAATTTCTGAGCAATGGCTTCTGCCTCTGCAACAAATTCGTCATCGACAACCACCTTATAGATCATTCCCATCTTTTCTGCTTCTTCAGCCGATACTTTGTCACCAAGCATCATTAATGCAGAGGCTTTTCCAAAACCAATTATTCGTGGGAGCATAAATGTGCCTCCACTGTCAGGCACTAATCCGATCTTGCTAAATGCTTGAATAAACGCTGAAGATTGAGTGGCTACTACTACATCACACGCCAAAGCAATGTTGGCTCCTGCTCCTGCAGCTACTCCATTCACAGCGGCTATAATAGGCTTCTCAATGGTTCTTAATTGCTTTACTAAAGGATTGTAGTGTTCATCTACTATCTGCTCAATACCTAGACCATTATCGGCCACTGCTTCTTGTAAATCCTGTCCAGCACAAAATGCCTTACCATTTCCAGTAATCATAATAGCTCTTATGCTCGAATCATTGGCATAATCAGTAAGTGCTTGCTGCAGTGCTAATGCTAATTCTTTATTGAAGCTATTGAAAACGTCTGGCCGATTGAACGTGATGATGCCTAGATGGTCTTTTTGAGAAAGTTGAAGGGTATTTGACATGGATTAATGTTTGAACAGCTAAATTAAATATTCTTACATCCACCTTTCCTCCTTCAAAGAGGTAATTCTTAAAAATAGATTAAATCTAGTCATCAAAACCCAACTCCTATCCTAAAACCTTGACTTGTCAATTCATCTTCACCTATTCCCCACCAATAATCAACTCGCATGAATTTGAAGATGTGCTCAATTCCAGCACCTAATTCGATGTAGTCACCCACTGTTTCAGTTTTCAAGTAATTAACTGAGGCTACTGCCTGCATATTCAGTTTCTTAATTAATGGTATTTTATTCAAAATGAATTCATTGAAATGATGCTCAAAATGAGTTTCCAAATAGGCATTGGTAGTACTATAAATATAAAATGGAAGCAATTGGAATTTTAATTCTCCATCAGCCTGACTGAGAGATGTCTGGTTACCCGTGAAATGATGATAATCCACAAATGTGAGCGACTCTTTATTCAAGAAGCCACCCAATGCAACGGAATAACTACTTGTCCCTGATAGTCCTAATTGCATATCATCTTTCACCATTACTCTCACAAAATCAAAATTTACGTCACTCCCCATTGCTTTCATTCCTTTCTTGTATTTCACATGAACTTCAGGATACTTAGAGCTATACACCAACTTTCGATCAGGACGAGTCGCATACTTTTGACCAAATCTGATCCTAAAATCAAATGTGGCGACAAATGCTTGATGACTGCCAAATCCTGTATTTGCCAACTCTTTATTCACAGGTTGATTTGGTGTGAAATTGACATTTTCATCTTTTGCCCAAGAATAATTAGTTGTGTTAGATAGTGTATCACGTGACGCGTACTCAACATTCGCAGTAAGAGTTAAACCATTTCTAATCTCTTGGAAGAATCGGAAGTATCCGAAAGACTTTTCAAAAATCTTCATGTAGTTATCACCAGAAACCAATGTGACATAACTATTTACAAAAACTGGGATGGCTCCCGTTTCATCAAACTGAGATGTATACCTGCCTCCTCCAATATAAAAGCGCGTAAACTTATCATCTAGCTTCCTGTAACTAGCTTCTAATTTAGCATTGAAGCGTTCATTGGAGAACCCGTATCGCATGGAGGGTCTTATCCAAAATTTTGTCTGACCATCTACTTGTTTAGTATAAGTAGGTTGAAATTCAGGAACTAAGCCCTCAACTGTATTGAATTGAAATAAGCTATTTGTGATCGCCGGCAAATTCCAGTACTCTTCTTTAAAACTATTCGAATGGGTGTACCCAGTCAAAAGGATGTTCCCTAACGTCAATTTATTGGTTTCTCTATCTACTGAATCTCGATATGGCACACTCTCTTTCACTAATCTAATACTGTCTTTAGTTTGGTAATCAATTACCTCAATCTTAGTCAGTGGAAGAGGTCGAATGTTTTGCCAATACGTAGAATCCCGCTCATTAGATCCTTCTTCTACCTTCAATACCTCAGACCCAAAATCCTCTTTCTTGAATAAATCCTTCTCCTTTTCTTGTTTAAAGGTTGATTCATATGTGCCCTCCTTTTTGAATACTTCATAGTTTGGTTCAACCTCATAGTTGGAATAAATGCCTATGAAGTAGCCGCTTCCCTTGAAGCCAAACCCTCCATATTGAAACTCAAATTTCTGTGAGATAGGCATCCAAATATCAAACTCCGTAGGTGCGAAAACTTGATTGATTCTAAGTGAATCAGTAAATTCAATACCTCTTGCTTTAGTAGCTATAAAATCTATGGAATGAAATCTCCAATCATTTTCTACCACATAAATAACCCCCTCAAATACAGGATCTGTTGAGCGCTTTGGAAGCAGCTTTATTTTATTGATGAGCTTTCCATTCTCTTCAAAGAAACCTAACCATTCATAGTCATAATACAAAAATGCTTGATTGGAAATTGGGGAAACAAATACGCGCTCACCTAGAATATCATTCGAATAATTCTTTTCATAAATATTGATATTGAAATCCGAAGCTTGATTGAAACTAAAACCTTGTTCATTCCCACTAACTTTAGATGAAACCATTACCTCACGGATTTTATTTGGTCGCTCAAAGGAGAATTGAGAAACAGATTCCGACAGATAAACAATACCAGTATCAATCGTTATTTTTTGTCCTAATATTTTGTCTGGTCTTTTATCAAGTCTAAAAAGTCCTTTGATGTACGCATCGTTCTTAAATGCCTTTACTTCATTTTCATAAAATTTTCGCTTTCTAATAGCTTCGCGAATGATTCTATGAGCAGGATTTTCATCATCTGCTGTAATCACAACAGTTTGTAATTGAAGCGTTTGTTCTCTCAATACAAAATCTCTACTGACCGATTTTCCTTCCTCAATCACGATCTTTCTTTCTTGCACATAGTACCCGACATACTGAGCTACAATGGTGTATTGACCTGGAGATAATTTTAAGAAAAACTCTCCTGTTGCATTTGACGTTGTGCCATTAGTAGTTCCTTTTACATAAACTGTAGCGAATGGGAGCGACTCGCCTGTTTCACTTTTTGTGAAGCCTTTAATTCCCGATTGAGAAATGGAGAAATATGACAATGAAATAAGAAAAATGGTTATTAGAAACTTCATCAAGTAAAATTGGAATTAATTTTAGAGTTAATGCGTCAAAAGGGTAATAGGTTGCATCTAGTTATAAAAATTTTACAGAAAAGATGTTTGTGCGTTAACTTGGCAAAAGTTATTCCAGAAGCTAAATTTTAAAATGCAGAAAGTAGCAATTATCACAGGTGGTTCTTCAGGCATAGGCAAGTCATTAGTGCTAAAATATGCCAACGAGGGATACGCTGTTGCATTTACTGGTCGTAATTCTGAAAGAATGAACCAAGTGATAAGTGAATTGGATGGAAAACCATCCTTAGCTATGAATCTGGATGCGGCAAGCGAGGATGATAATAAAAAGATGGTCGCCCAGACCATTGAAAAATTTGGAAGAATAGATGTGCTCGTTTGCAACGCGGGTGTTTCCATGAGAGCTCTTTTTGAAGACATTGACTTGAAAGTTTTCAGACAGCTGATGGATATTAACTTCTATGGTACGATCTACGCTACCAAGTATGCCCTCCCTCATATATTGAAATCTAAAGGAACCGTCGTTGGTATCTCTTCCATCAATGGATTAAGAGCAACACCAGCGAGAAGCGCTTATACGTCTTCTAAGTTTGCCGTTCAAGGGTTCTTTGAATCCTTACGTACTGAAGTAATGACACGAGGCGTACATGTATTGGTGGTCTGTCCTGGCTTTACCAGTTCGAATATCAGAAATGCTGCTCTTACTGCAGATGGCAAATCACAAGGCGAATCACCAAGAAATGAAAAGGAGATGATGAGTCCTGATGAGGTAGCTGAGCGAACCTATGAGGCTGCCAAGAAAAACAAACGAGATTTAATTTTGACAAAGCGTGGAAAAACAGCTGTCTTTCTTAATAAAATTATTCCGGGAAAACTAGACTGGATGATTTATAATGTAATGAAAAAGGAAGAACACAGTCCTCTTAAATAACTTTCAGTCTTCCATTTCTAACATAGACCACCTCTCCTTCCCAATTGATCTTAGTCCAAATATCCGACCGCTCTAGCACGTCAACTTTGTGACCTTTGCTTACAAACTCTATTGGTTCACCTCCTGCAGTAGGTGCTGACCTTAACAAGGTGCTTTCACTTTGAATAATCGCTTTTGTTGTCGATTGATAATTAGAAATGAATAAAAGGCACCCTAAAACTATTACTTGAAATACCGTTGCAGTAGAAGGCCTATATCCATCCTTTCTTTTTCTGTAAGCATATGCTAGTAGTAATAATCCCAAAGCCCCAAGAATAAGCTGTCCTTCTAACTCATACTTTTTTAAAAGAATAGAGAAAAAATCTAAGTCATCGTATTGATAACCCTTTAATTCATTTGATTGAGCTAGCTCTTCAATTTTAGTAACCACACTCCTATCTCCTGTTTTTTGGTAATACAAATCCAGGAAATAAAGTGCCTCAGAATAATTATCAGATCCATCCTGAATAAATGCCATTTTCAGAAGCATGGCAGAAGAAGCTTTTCCTTGCTTGAAAACATCTTCATATAAATAGTAAGCTTCCGTGTATTTCTCATTGGCAAATAAAGAATCTGCTTTTTTTATTTCGGCAAAATCTGCACCAAAAGCCGTAGAAGAGGCGATCAACAAACAGACTGAAAATAATCTCATCTTTAATTTTAAAATCATGTGGTAAAATTGATTAAGATTTCTATTTTTGCAACCGCAATTTAGAACACAGGCTCTGAATTGCATTCCTTTTTATACGAAAGGAATCTTAAAGATTCGATTGGAATTTCCATAAGCTTCTTTAAAAATTTTGACTGGCTAGCTCAGCTGGTAGAGCAACGCCCTTTTAAGGCGTGGGTCCTGGGTTCGAACCCCAGGCCAGTCACATCCAAAACCTAATTCATTTATTTGAATTAGGTTTTTTTATGACCATAAAAGCTTAACAAGAAAGATAAAGAATTATTCAGGTGAACTGGATGGAATCCGTATCTCAACAGTTGTTCCTTTATCCACCTCGCTCAACACATAGATTTGGCAGTTGTTTCGCTCAAGAAGACCAATGCTTAGGCTGAGTCCCAGCCCTGTTCCAGATTCCTTATCCGTACCCGCCGCTGATTTATGAAGTTCTTTATTGATGATTGATTCAATTTTATTTGTACTCATCCCTATACCTGAATCAGAAACACTGATTAGTGTTTGATTCTCTGATTTTGCAGTCTCGATCTTAACCGCACCTCCCTTCCAAGTATATTTGAGTGCATTGTGAATCAAATTTCTGAGCACTACCTTTAAATGATTTTCATCTATCCATGCTACAAGATCATCTTGGATTTCTATGGAAAAATCAATCTCCTTTTTCTCTATAAGTGATTTAAAAAGATCAACATTTTCATTAATTATATCTTTCACCTTTACCTCCTTAGGGTATGCATTAATTCCGCCTAGCTGCATTCTAGCCCACTCTAGCAATTCATCAACAGTAACCATCAAGGAGTGGAGTTTCTCTTTAACTCCTTCTTGATACATTAAGAATTCTTCTTTCGAAATAATATCGTCATGACTTATATTAAGTATGCTTTGGAATAAATTCAGAGGACTTCTTATATCATGTGCAATGATGGAGAACAGCTTGTCTTTTGTCTCATTGGCACTTTTTAATTCCTTCTGTGTTTTTACCAGTTCTGTAATATCATCAATACAGATCGCCACCGCTTCCACGTCACCATCCCCATTTCTGATAGGCACAAATTGACTATTCACTGAGATTTTAGTACCATCTTTGAGTTCAGTATCGCCAATAAAAGAAACTGCCTCTCCATTCAAAGCTTTGTGAAGCAGATCTCTATTTTCTTGTTCAATATTATGTGGCAGTACATCATTTCTATTCTTCCCAATAATCTCCTTTTTCGTCAAATCAAATCGTCTAGAATAATTTTGATTCGCTAGTAGATATTTTTCGTTCTTATCTACCAAGGCCATGAATACAGGCACATTATCCATCAAAGTATTTACAGTGTTTTCATATTGCTCTGACTTATCTAATGCTCCTACCAAAATATTCCTAAACACCAATAGGAATAAATAAAGAACACCTCCTACAAAAGAATTATTTACAATTGCTAACAAGAAATCAGAATCATAAGGAAGCTCTCTGTAATGGTAAGTAATCGCTTTTAAAGAAATCATGACAAGGAAAGTGAGCCAATAAGCTGCATGCTTTTTTTTCCCGTCTACCAAAAACATGATAGTCGCCATCACAGCGAAAAACATATTTTCAGACTCTACAAACAGTCCCTTTTCTAGATTGAAATAGGTTCCTGATGAAAGCGCAATGATGGCAAACCCTAAAAAAATTGATTTAGCCAAGCTTTGAAAGCCTGCGTTATTGATGAAAATAGCAGACACAAACAAGACAAGACCTACAAAACATAACAAAGCCTGACTCCAAAGCTCGAAAAACGCAGTTAGCGCTAAGAGTATAAGACATGCTATTGCACTCAGTATAAGGAGGTAATTAAATAGAATAATCCTCCTCCTCTCAAGTGGATTTCTTGCATGGGATATGCCTATCCTTAAAACACTATTAAAAAAAAGAGAAGCCTCTTTAAACATTTACAGATTCAAATTTTGGTCTCGTCAATGCGAAACCCATCATTGTTTGATGGGAATAACAAAAATGTCTCATTTATTTGATTTAAAAAATCAAAATAAGGTGAACCCGTAAAACTAGAAGACTAAAGTTGGTTGATACACTCGTAAATAGCGCTCACCAATTGATCTGAATTTTTAAGAGGCTTTTGAATGAACTCCACGAATTCAACATCATAATTATCCATTATTTCACGAGGGTGGCTGGAAATCATTATCGTTTTCGGTTTGTGATCAGAGATTTCGAGAATTTCTGGCCCTTCCAGTCCTGAGATGTTGATATCTAATAAAAGAATATCTGGCTTATCTAGATCTATATGTTTAGCCGCGTCAAGTGTATTATCAGTCACAGCAATAACTTCCACTTCCGGAACTTTAGATGCGATTACTTTTAAGATTTCTGAAAATGAGGGATCATCTTCTATAATTAGGCAGGTATACTTCTTATCGCTCACTGTTTGTTTCTAAATTGGACGAAAAATACTTTAGTCTAATATACCTATTTCAAATAACAATTGATTCTTTATCAAAGAAAATCAATAGGTAGATCAATTTTAACTTTTATTATCTTAAGGTCAAAATTACATGGAGTCCGTGAGACAATAGCACAAATACCTACTAAAGAATAGAATTGTGTTTGATTTTGTCTCTATTTCAAAATAGAGTTTATAAAAATGTCTAAATCAGTTTCAAATAGATTTGATCGAATTGTGAATGACAATCTCCCTAAGCGATTAAAAATGCTAGAGATATTGATGGAGAGTGCTTTGCCTGCAGAGACTTTCGCAAGATCTGGAGTGGGTATTAAATCGGTTTTAAAAGAATTGGGTCGTATTTCTGATTTTAAAGGAATTTATGTTTTTGTCCAACATGGGAAACCTGTTTATATCGATGAATCATCTTATGTGATCAAAAGATTACTGAGACAATTCAAAGGCAGTGCTCGCTATCAAAGAAAATTGGCCAATATGATTACTGAGTTGAAAAGGAAAAATAATCCACAATTTATTGTTTCTGAAGCTCTAAAGGAGATGGAAAATATGCATATTGTATTCATGGACGCTCCAGATGATCTTGAAAGAAAAATCACCGCCCTCTACTTTCAGAGTCAATATGATTGCATTTACAATATGTTTGAATGAATTAGAAAAATCTCCTTTTGTAGGAGTATGGTTTTTTTCTTTTCAAGTAGTGCCTTAATCCAACACCGAACCCATTGGAGTAATACTGTGCTTGATTAAATAATTCAAAACTACCAGTTAGGTAGGTAAAATCATTCACCGGCACGGAGAATGTTCCATTAAGTCGAACAAAGTAGTCTGTATAAGAATCAGCAAAAATTCCACCTTCTAATCGTGCATTAAATTTTCGAATGTTGCCTCTGCCATAAGTCCATGCAAGTCCTCCTCCCGCATACAATCTATTATCAATGATCCAATAAGGATTCCCATTTTCCACATTGGCATTGGCTACCGACCCGAAAGCTTCCGCAAAAGGGGAAAATCTGGAATAGTTTTTTCTATTCAAATTGAAAAATAGCTTACCAGTTAATGCTAGTTCCGATACTGAATTGGTATAACTACTCGCATTGAAGGCTATAGAAGGCTGTAAAAATTCAGTAGCTCCTTTTTCATAATACCCAATCAGATCTGCCTTGTATATATTTCTACTTAGTCCAGGCCCTGTTTTTACTGGATCAAATGTGAATGTCAGCGACTTGAAAGCGGTCACTTTTGAATGCTGAATACTCGTATTGAATGTGCCGAATATATTACTTCTGTCATCTCCTAAAACACCTGCTTCTATTCTAAATACAGGTTTAGGAGAATTTTCTACTGACGTGAATCGGTAGCTAGCACCTAACAAGGTATGACTAATATTATCTGGATCGACTTCCAATAAATTAAGATCGGAAACTTCTGAATGAAGTAGCGCAATAGAGTGAGTCCATGGATGTCTATCTCTTAAATTGAAGCTGAATCTATTGTCCCAATTTGATTGATTGAAGTTATCAATAACAAAACTTGATTGATAGTCAAAATAGTTGTTTTCAGAAATTCTCAAATCCCTTTTGATTGACCTTATAGTATCCTCATCTATCATCTTCGGCAATTCTGAGATTAGGTATTTCTTGGTATCTGCTTCGAAAAAACGAACATCATTATTCAATCGACTAGAGAAGGAGTTTTTCATTGATTCATTTCTCACCTTGTTTGCATGAAAAGTTCCTCTATCAGGCTGACCATAATCGTACCAAGCATTAGCTACAAAAAGAGATACACTATCATTAGCTCCGTTCTCTTCTAAATATTTCTTAGCCGTTTCATCCATATTTTCAAAAGCTTCCAAATCAGCCCACCACTGCAATCTGGTGATAATAGGTATCTCATTACTAAATTCTGCCCACTCCAAAGCTGAAGTATAAATTGCTCTATCAGCATAATTATAAGTAATGGCTGTAGCCAAGGGCCAAAGCACTCCCCAATCCCCTGGATTTTTGCTCTGTAATTCGCTTTTTATTCTGTCTGGCTGATTTTCAAGAAGGTATTGGATGTATTGTGCATAAAATTCTTTTGAAGAATTTCTATAATCATCGGATTCATATAACTCTTCTAATTCATCTTCATCGAGCAATTGTGAATATGCTAGCTGTGCTTTTTTATCCTCTGGGTATATGGCTAAGTATCTTTGTAACCAAATTTTAGCTATTTCATCATTTGGATACTCACTTGTTTGTCTTAAATAATCATGATATCCAAGGCCTAATTGAGCTTCTATAACAAACATTTTTTCAGCTAAATCCCACGAAGCAAATTCGTTTTTAGAGTAGCCAGCATATTCTACATGATCTCTAAATAAATCAAGGTTCAGCTTCTCATCAGCTACAATTTTTCTTTCTATATAATTAATAGCCAAGTCATATCTATCCTTCCCAACATACCATGCAAGTGTATCTATTACCTTATCTTCCTCAGAGGTATAAGAGGCGTCTTCTTCCTCATTATTTGAAATCTCCTCTTCTATTTCTACTATCCCTACTTGTGCTTTTTGATGAGCTAGCATCTCTTCTTTTACTTTTTGATAAACATTTCGACTTGCGTTTGAATCTGAAGTTTTCTTAGCTATGGCAGTTAAATCAAGGCTAGGCTGAGCCGTCTTAAGCGTGAGCAGATACCCATCTCTAAGAGGAGTATCCCAAACATTCAGCACGCTCTCTTTAAGACTCTTGATCACACTCTCTTTTGTCTTTGCGTTAAGGTAGAGAAACCAATAGTAGTCAGGATGCTTCCAATTGTTGGTACTGATCTTTTCTACTCTAAAAAAATCTCCTTGTAACTTGTAAGTATATTCTGAATTTCTCCAATCTTCGGTGACCTCTCCTGCCTCCGTTACATCCAAATACCTTAACCCTGGATATGTTTTCCCCATATCAGTAAGGTACTGATCGAAGTAATCGAGCATCCCTGGCTCAGTTTTATTTGTCTTTCGCCAACCTAGTTTTAACTCATTTCTATAACCGTATTTTCCAGCACTGGTATTCGAGATATCCGGAAGCTGATAGACATCATCGGGGTGGATAAAATGTGTCCAAATTCCTGTAAACAAGTAAGTAGATTGCATTGCATAAACTTTATCGCTCTCCATTACATATCCGCTAGTAAGTCTAGGAAAATCAAAGAATTGAGAATTGTAAGGATCAACATCAAACTCTCTATCACCACCTTCAACTATATCACCCGTATAGACTGTACTCATGTATCGAATCTCTGGCATAGACCTACTTAGATGAGCAAGCCCAAAGCTGTCAATCTCATTTGACGGGGCAACATAACTTGTAGGAAAAGAACCGAAATTATTGATCGTCCATTTTTTCCTTGTAGCGAGAAATGAATTCTCAATATCTCTTCCTTGCTCCCAAATCTCCGAAAGCAATGACTCATGATTATAACCGTGAATACCTAGTTCTACATTCTGAGGTGCAAGTTGCTTAGTCACCCAAGAGGCACTGCTCACATTTTTCCCTTTTTTAACACTCTTATGAAGATCCCATTCTGCAAAAAGGTAAGGTGACCTTTTGATTTGATTATAATTAAAACATGGGTATGCCGAATAAACTAGCTTATGCTTATCCGCTAGCTTTAGCATATCAGGCCACCAGATATCTAGTGTGAATTGCGCTTGGTCTAAATCAAATTCCTTATCAATAGGTGGGGATTTAATGGAATAAAGTGGCTTAGGAAAGTCATCTATGAAAATAGCGCCGAGACTTGGTATAGGATATGGGATACCTTCAAGACCCTCTAAAATAGCCGAAAAGAATAATCCTCGATCTTCTTTTTCTAAGTCTAAAGTTGTGTTAAACAAAAATACCTTACCCTCTCCAATCTTATTAGAAAGTATAGTTGGCATCTTAGGGTTGGTGAAAGAAGTGGCATGCACGTCGATTGTAGATTTGAAGTTCCTCCCACTTAACCCCGTAATCAATCTTTTAGAGTAAATAGTTCTTCCCCTCATTTGTGGCAGGAAATCACTAGTAAAAGTGATCCCTTTCGATTCTAGATTGAAATCATAATCTGCTGAGGAAATTATTCCGGACAAATACCCAACCCTCGTATCTTCATTAACAGTAGGAAAAATAAGTGTACCACCCTCCGACACAAACTTTAAGAGAAGATCAACTTGATCATTGGTAAAGTTCATTGTAGAATTGACTAGAATAACTCTAGTCATTGACATGTCAATAGATGTTGTGAAATTCTTTACCTCCAGTGATCGAAAAGGGATTTTTGTGTAGTCAAGGGCTTTAGATACTTGTGCAGCATATTCTAGGCTGATCGCATCCTCTTTATCATATAGATATGTGACAATAGAAGCTATATTCTCTGATTCAGAGCTGTCTTGGGCGGTGTTTGAAGTCTCTTGTTCTGTGCAGGCAAATACCAAGGATAATGCTAGAAAAATTAAGAGGCTTCTAATCATAATAGTTCGTCGATTCGTGCCCCATCTTTTACATTCACTACTTCAAGCACCCTAAAACCATCCTTTTTATAAAATTCTCTGATTACTCTTCCTCTTTCTTTCAATAAGGCAACAAGTTCTTGAACACTTTCCATGTCTTTTTTTTCTATTGAAAACTTATCTGCTCCTAAATTATCTGAGTAAACAAATAGAAGAATACTATTAGAAATAATAGTCTCTGGATGCTCTTTCAAAAAGAATAAATCATCTTTTTTAGCGAAAAATAATGAATCTCTTGATGCGTAGCTCCCAATAAAATCAGTATGATTTGAGAAAAAATGTGAGTTGACACTCAGGTCTACGAATACATCTGCATTTACTACTTCATAACTATACGGCAGAAAATTCTCTCCAATTCGCTGATAAGCTTCTATCACATTTTTTGGAAAGCTATTCTTCTTTTGGAACTGGGATAAAATTTCTCGCTGAGTAAAGTATGCTGAACAGCAAACTGTAATAAAAATTAAAGGAACCGCTATTCTATCACTTATCTGGAAGTTATTCACAGCTACTTTAAATACATATTGAACCATATAGAAAAATATCCCTGCTGCACACGCTAGTACAATTGGGAAAATCTCATTAAAAAGGTCTACATCAAAGTATCTGAAACCGGCAAGACCACCAATAATTAGCACATTGAAATAGATAAGGAAAACCAATGATGACATCCATTTCTTTCTATTTTTCCTGAAAAGAAAAAGCATGATGATAACCAACGTCCAACTTATTACCTGAAAAATAAGCATCAGTTGATTGTAATCAAGGATCAAGTCATCGAGCGAAGTGGAAGTGGAAACTGCTAATAAATTGGACTTTATAAATACGATGAAATCTAGATCAGCGCGAAGACTCGCTAGCCAATAGATGAATAGAGAAATAGAAGCAGCAACCAAATAAGCTACAACAGCTCTTAGGAAGTATGATTTTGTATTTTTATTGACAAAGAAAAGTGAAACCAAGAAAAATTGAGGCATGAGCACTATCAACACAAAAAGATCGACAAATCCGATAGCGCTAAAAATAATGGCCATCCCTAACAAGTAAGAATTCGGTTTGCGCTTAAAAAGCGTTCTTGGTTTACAAATAAAGACCATTGCTGGAAGCGCTAATGTCATAGCTGTCCATGTTGATTTGGCATGTACTAGCTGGCTTAGGTTTATTGGAACCAAATTGAAGAAAACAGCAAAAACTAAAGAAGCAAAAAGTGGGGCCGCTACTTGGCTATAGGTTACACTATTGACGAACCAGAAAACAATGAAACAAACCAAAAATGCCTGAAGCAAACCAAAAGACTCTAGTGCAATCACATGACTGATGCCTGTAAGCATAGCGTAAAAATTGATTAATGCATAATGTCCGATCAAGACATTATCGCTATTGAACCATTCTTGGTTGGAGAAGCCATTGATCAATTGTAGTTCCTTAAACCAAGAAGTAGACAATTGATAATTGTCAAACTGAACGAAATAAAAACGAACAAGAAGTGCCGTGACGCAGGCTAAAAAAACTACTAGAAACTCTGGCTCAAATTGGATAATTTTTCGAGCGCTTTTTTGCTGAATGTCTACTATTGGATCCTTATCCTCAACATTTTCAATCACCCTCAGAAGGATCATCTTTCGTTTTCTTTCTACTTCATCTTTTGAAACTCGAGCCTTTGAAAAGCCGATCGCTCTCCAAGAGAAAAACCCAAATAAAATTAAGATGATAGTGAAAAAATCGTAACTCGATAATTGCACCAAAACAAAAATCAGTACCAAAAGGAAGCTTCCATAGTAAGCATAGACATACCCCATGGTCTTCACCTGATTTTGCGGTGTTTTATCTCTAAAA
>CAYGTD010000063.1:0-14389 GCA_964352725.1 uncultured Roseivirgaceae bacterium | reverse complement strand
ATCCACTCAGCACCACATTTTTAAAGCCTCTTCTCATGAAGGGGCTTTTTTTATGTCCTTCTACCAACTCCCAAAATCCGTGAGTCGGTGGGTGGAACGCCACTCCGATCGAATCCACTCAGCACCACATTTTTAAAGCCTCTTCTCATGAAGGGGCTTTTTTTATGCCCTTCTACCAACTCCCAAAATCCGTGGGTCGGTGGGTAGAACGCCACTCCGATCGAATCCACTCAGCAACATCTTTAAAGCTTTTACCTCCTTCACACAACCATACTTCAAACTGAATCAAAGCTACCTAAAGCAGGTCTGGTTTTCATTTCACCTCGAAGATAAAATAATTCCTCAATTTAGTATGCATGCATACTATTTTTAGAATCATTTTAAAGATATTTTTCATTTAAATACCAATTGGTATATTTGCATTCTAATGGGACGTGATCCAAAACAGACTAGGCAGTTAATCATTGATAAGGCATTACCAATCTTCAATACGAAAGGGTATAACGCTGCGTCCATTTCGGACATTACATCAGCAACTGGAATTACAAAAGGAGCCATCTATGGTAACTTCAAAAACAAAGATGAAGTAGCTACTGCATCTTTTGATCATGGTGTCGCAATAGTTCTTAATCAAATAAGTCAGCATGTTCGCCCACAACCTACTGCGCCGTTAAAGCTGAAAGCTATTGTAAATTATTATGCGAATTACGTAGATGATCCCCCTATTCCAGGAGGTTGTCCAGTCTTAAACTCCTCTATTGAAGCTGATGACAATTTGCCTTTTTTGAGAACTAAGGTAATTCGTACAATCGCCCAGATTAAAGACTCACTTGTTAAAATAATTAATAGAGGAATTTTAGAGGGCCAGATTAAAAAGAATATTGATGCAGAAGAATTTGCCATTTCATTTTATGCAACCGTAGAGGGTGCTATTTCATTGGCAAGAATACAAGGAGATGGAAGATCATATTCTCATGTAAAGAAATTTCTTGATAAAGCGATAGATAATATAAGTAGTTAGACTATTTTTTTTATCATTTAAATACCGATTGGTATATTATGGAAGCAAAAACAAAAATTGAAGTAAAAGGCGTTGATATAAAGCGTCCAAGCGATCGTCCTGCAAAAACCAACTGGAAGATTGAACTAATTAAAAAAGGATTGGGTGTATTACAGCATGCTGCTCCAAAGAAGTCGGCTGAAATAATATGGCATTACTTCACCTTGCCTGGAAGGACTAAATTTTCAGAACCTCAGAAAGAACTACTATCCCGAGCATCTATTTCGGAAAGTAATTATAAAGGAGATAAGATTATTTCCTACCGATGGGGAACATCTGGCCCTAAGGTGTTGCTTTGTCACGGTTGGAGATCAAAGACTACTGATTTTCGAAGATTAATAGAAGCATTCTTGCAAGCGGGATATATTGTGGAGGGACTAGACTTACGAGCTCATGGTAATTCTGAAGGCAAGCACACAGCTATACCAGAGTATATAGAAATTCTAAAAGATCATTTCGCTAAAAACGCACCATACGATGTTGTACTTGGCTACTCCATGGGTGCTATTGCTGCAGGATTGGTGTTGAATGAGGTATCTCCTGTTATACATCCAAAGCAATTTTTTGTGCTTGCTGGCCCTCCTTATGTCCGTTACTTTTTTAAGGATATTGTAAACGAAGTAGGCTGCAATGATAATGTGTATGAAGCCATGTGTGAGATTTTAGAAGAGCATTACTATCAATCCATAGACTATTTCGACTTAAGAGATAAAGGAGATTATCTCAAGAATATCAATACACATCTCCTCTACTGTGAAGATGATCAGATAATCCCATTCGAAAAAGGTCTAGATCTGGAAAAAAATTGGCCACACACAAAGTTTGTACACGTGAAAGGCCTAGGACATTATAAAATTATTGTAAACGATGCTATTATTAATTACATCATAAACTCACTAAAGGTATGATAGCTAAATACATGAAAGAATTAGCAGAAACTATTCAACTGCTTGTTTCAATCATTAAATCAAAATCACTCATTGAGGATTTGGTAGAATCAGAGTAAGAAATTCCCACTGATTTATTCCTTAAATTATGACTGAGATGGATTAAATAAATTAAAATATCGTAATTATTCGATATTTATTTTTCATTTTTTACAAAAATTAAGCCTTCGGGTATAGTTAATAAGATTAGAATGTCCATTTCATTGAAATCATTCATATTTTAGAAGATTATACAATGGAAGAAGTTTTGCAGAAGAATATGTACCTGCCTGATTTTGAGCATGATGCGTGCGGAATAGGCTTAATTACCAATATCAAGCGAATCAGATCACACAAAATAGTAAGTGATGCGATTGAAATGCTCGAGAACATGGAACATCGGGGTGGGTGTGGCGCTGAACCTGAAACAGGTGATGGTGCAGGAATAATGACTGAGATTCCATTTCAATTATTTCAATCTGAACTTGAAGATAAGAGCACTCACCTTGAAGAAGGACATTTTGGAGTGGGGATGCTCTTCCTTCCAAAGCCAACATGGGAAGAGTGTTTAGGGAAATTTAAAAGTTCTTCCATAGAGATGGGCTTTAGCATAATCCATGTGAGAGAGGTTCCTGTAGATAATCGATTTGTGGGGCCTACCGCTAGAGAGAATGAACCACATATTCTTCAAGTATTTCTTAAACATTCCGACTTATCAGAAAAAGATTTAGACAGAAAACTGTATGTGCTTAAAAAATACACTTCGCATACCCTTGGTGAAGAGTATCCTGATTTTTATATATCATCCCTCTCTACGACACAGATAGTTTATAAAGGGCAATTGCGTACAGATCAGTTAAAAGACTATTTCAAAGATTTACAGAATTTATCGTACACTTCTGCTTTAGGCATTATTCACTCCAGATTTTCCACAAATACGTTTCCAAAATGGAGCCTCGCTCAACCATTTAGATACATAGCTCACAATGGGGAAATTAATACCATTCGAGGCAATGTCAATAAAATGAGAAGTAAAGAAGCTTTATTACAATCTCCTTACTTCTCTGAAGATGAGATTCAAAAGCTCTTACCCATTTGTGACAACAACCTCTCAGATTCAGCTAACCTGGATGAGTTGATAGAGCTTTTGGTAATGAGCGGAAGATCACTACCTCACTCCTTGATGATGCTAGTACCCGAGGCATGGCAATACAATAAGGAAATGAATGAAAAGACTAAAGCATTTTACAAATACAATGCTTCTATCATGGAGCCATGGGACGGACCGGCAGCCTTGTGCTTTACCGATGGTGACTTGATTGGCGCTACCCTTGATAGAAATGGTTTAAGGCCTTGCCGATATACGATCACATTTGATGATCGACTGATTATTTCGAGTGAGACAGGTGCCTTACCGATAGATCAGAAACTAGTAAAAGAAAAAGGTCGATTACAGCCAGGGAAAATGATTGTGGCTAACCTATCTGAGGGTAGAATTATTTTCGATGAAGAAATAAAGAAAAAGATAGCAAATACGAAACCTTATGATGAGTGGATCAGGAAGCATAGAATAAAACTGAGGTTTATGCCTGGGCCGTTTAGCAATCCTCATTTTGTTGAAGGAAATGAGCTAAAAAAACGTCAAATCATCAATGGGTATACCAAAGAGCTGTTGGATAAAGTGCTGACTCCAATGTATACGGATGGCAAAGAACCAATAGGTAGTATGGGACTAGAGGTGCCGTTGGCAGGGCTTAGTCGCTTTCCTCAACATCCCGCTAACTACCTAAAGCAAATTTTTGCTCAAGTAAGTAATCCTCCTATTGATCCAATAAGAGAGCGTTTAGTTATGTCTCTATTTACACGTTTAGGTGCAGGACACAATATTTTAGTAGAGGAACCTGAACATTGCCATCAAGTACATATAACAAGACCTGTATTAAGACCAGATACGTTTCAAAAAGTAGTTGAGCTCGAGAGTCAGGGTTTTTCACACCAATTTATTGATACGCTTTTTACGACTAAAGAAACCTTGGAGGAAGGTATAGATAGGATTTGTCTAGAAGCAGAAAATGCTGTTTTGAGTGGAGCTAAAATCTTGATTCTATCAGATTTAAATGTAAGTGATAAAACGCTCCCAATACCTTCGCTTTTTGCAATAGGAGCAATCCATCACCATTTGATTTCTAGAAAAATAAGAGCTGAAACAAGCTTGATTGTCTATGCGGCAGATGCAGTCGAAGTTCATCACTTTGCAACACTTATCGGATATGGTGCTAGCGCAGTGATGCCTTACCTCGCTTTTAGTGAATTGAAAAAAGTAGCAGATGAAAAAAATCTAGATTTCAATATCATATCAGACAATTATGTGCAGGCGATAGGAAAAGGTCTATTAAAAATAATGTCCAAAATGGGCATCTCTACGCTTCAATCCTATCAAGGGTCACAGATATTTGAAGCACTTGGCATTTCTGAGCAAGTGATTCATAAATGTCTAAAGGGAACCACTACTCGAATAGGAGGTAATTCGTTCTCTCATTTTGAAGAAGATATTCGTGATAATCACTCTCGGGCTTACCAAATGGATCTGTCCATGAGACATGGAGGAGTTTACAGCTGGAGAAAAGGTGAAGAACAGCATTTAATGGATCCAGAAACCATTCACCTGCTTCAAAAAGCCACCAAACTAAATGACTACACGCTCTATAAAAAATACTCTTCACGCATTAATTCAAGAAATGAGAAGCTAGTCAACATACGTCATTTGCTCTCATTCAGTGAAGGCCAATCCATAAGTATTGACAAGGTAGAGCCTATTGAAAATATTCTAAAGCGATTTGCCACTGGGGCAATGTCTTTCGGGTCCATCTCGCATGAAGCCCATACGACATTGGCAATTGCAATGAACAGAATAGGAGCTAAAAGTAATAGTGGAGAAGGTGGAGAAGATGAAAAAAGATTTATCACTAAAGAAAATGGTGACTCTGAAAAGTCACGAATAAAGCAAGTCGCCTCTGGTAGATTTGGTGTCACCTCCCATTACTTAAATAACGCGGATGAAATTCAGATAAAAATAGCGCAAGGCGCAAAGCCTGGAGAAGGCGGGCAATTGCCTGGTCACAAAGTGGACAAATGGATTGCCAAAGTAAGAATGTCTACACCTGGAGTAGATCTTATTTCACCTCCTCCTCATCATGATATTTATTCAATAGAGGATTTGGCACAGCTAATTTTTGATTTAAAGAACGCCAATCCTAAAGCTAGAATAAATGTGAAACTGGTCTCTGAAACTGGTGTGGGGACGATCGCCGCTGGTGTAGCAAAGGGATTCGCAGATGCTATTCTTATTTCAGGTGCCGATGGCGGAACTGGTGCATCTCCTTTAAGTTCTATTAGACACGCTGGATTACCTTGGGAAGTTGGGCTAGCAGAAGCACAGCAAACACTAGTAAAAAATCGACTGAGAAGTCGAGTTGTTCTGCAAGCAGACGGGAAAATGATGACCGGCAGAGATATAGCAATTGCTACTCTATTAGGTGCGGAAGAATGGGGAGTTTCAACAGCAGCATTGATCACGGAAGGGTGTATTATGATGAGAAAATGTCATCTGAATACATGCCCTGTTGGCATTGCTACGCAAGATGAAAGCTTAAGAAAGTTATTTACAGGTGATCCTGATCATGTCATCACACTATTCAGATTTCTAGCTCAGGAACTTCGAGAAATAATGGCCGAACTTGGATTTAAAACCATCCATGAGATGGTAGGGCAATGCCATAAACTTCAACAAGCAAAAAGTATTGATGCGAGAGGTATTGACCTTTCAGCATTACTAGCCTTTTCAGAAACCAACGACACACGCTACAATTCAAGAAAACAGCAAGACACTTTAGAAGAGGTGCTGGATCATCAAATATGGAAAGATGTGAAAGAGGAGATTGATAAAGGTGAAGTAGCGACTTATGACTATGAAATAAAAAATACGGATAGAACCACTGGTGCTATTATCTCTAGCTACATATCATCAAAATATGGAAGTACTGGGCTTCCAGAAGATCAAATCAAACTAAAGTTTAATGGATCAGCAGGACAAAGCTTTGGTGCATTTTTAGCTAAAGGAATGAAATTTACCTTGGAAGGTGATGCAAATGACTATGTTGGTAAAGGACTTTCAGGAGGGCGACTAATTATTCATCCAAAAAGAAATGTAAAATTCCGAGCAAGACACAATACAATTATTGGTAATGTAGCCTTATATGGAGCAAGCAGCGGAGAAGTATATATTAACGGTATAGCTGGCGAAAGATTCGCTGTGAGAAACTCTGGAGCAGTATCAGTAGTGGAAGGTATTGGAGATCATGGCTGTGAGTATATGACTGGAGGTACAGTTCTCGTGCTTGGTTCTACCGGGAAAAACTTTGCTGCGGGCATGAGTGGCGGAATTGCATATGTTCTTGATTCGAATAATACCCTTAAAGAAAACTGCAATATGGAAATGGTGATTTTTGATTCTATTGAAAATGAAGATGTAAGTAGAGTGCGCGCACTTATCATAAACCACCTGAGACATACGGCAAGTAGCTTAGCTCAGGAAATTCTTCTGGACTGGGATAGATACATTAACCAAATGATTAAAGTCATCCCAGTTAAATACAAAACTATTTTGGATGCGGCGAAGGCTGAAATACCAATGACACCAATTTACTAATTAAGAAAATGGGTAAACCAACAGGATTTTTAGAATACGAAAGAGAGCTTCCCGGAAAATTAGCGGTAGAAGATAGGGTAAAGGAGTTTAAAGAACTTTACCTCCCTTTTGCTGAAGAAAAAACAAAAAATCAAGCTGCTAGGTGCATGGATTGTGGAGTACCTTTTTGCCACTCGGGCTGTCCTCTTGGTAATATGATTCCAGATTTTAATGATGCTGTCTACCATGAAGAATGGGAGGATGCTTATCGAATCTTAAAATCCACTAACAATTTTCCTGAATTTACTGGAAGAATTTGTCCTGCACCATGCGAAGGGTCGTGCGTTCTTGGCATAAATAAACCTCCTGTAGCCATTGAGCATATAGAAAAAAGCATTGCTGAAAAGGCGTTTGATTTAGGATTAGAGAAAGTAAGGGAACCTAAGCATCAAACCGGTAGAAAAGTTGCTATTGTTGGGTCAGGGCCTGCTGGTCTTGCTGCCGCGGATCAGCTCAATCAGGCAGGTCATAATGTGACAATTTATGAGAGAGATGAGAAAGCTGGGGGCTTACTGCGATTTGGCATTCCAGATTTTAAATTGGAAAAATGGGTAGTAGAGCGTCGAGTGAAGATGCTTCAAGATGAAGGAATTACTTTCGAATTGAATACCAATGTAGGCGTTGATATCAGTTCTAAAGATTTAATGGAGGGTTTTGATGCAATTGTACTCTGTGGTGGTAGTACCATACCAAGAGATCTATCTATAAAAGGAAGAGAATTGGAGGGTGTTCATTTTGCAATGGATTTTCTATCTCAACAAAATAAGGAAGTAGCAAGTATTGAAATATCAGATTCAAGAATATCAGCACACGGAAAGAACGTAGTGGTCATTGGTGGTGGTGACACAGGCTCAGATTGTGTAGGAACGAGTAATCGGCAAGGAGCAAAATCCGTCACGCAGATTGAAATTATGGATAAACCGCCAGTTAATCGCTCTGCACTTAATCCATGGCCAGAATGGCCTATGGTTTTGCGAACTTCTACCTCGCATGAGGAAGGATGTGATCGTCATTGGTCTTTATTAACCAAAGAGTTTGTGGGTGATCAAGGTCAACTAACGGGTCTTAACATAGCGGAAATCTCTTTCGAAAACGGCAAAATCAATGAAAAACCTGATTCTGAAAAGACCATTCCTTGTGAGCTAGTTCTCATTGCTGCTGGTTTTGTCCATCCACAGAAAGAAGGATTACTAAGTCAGCTAAAAGTTGAGTTGGATGATAGAGGAAACGTTTTGACTGACCAATACAAGTCATCTGTGAATAAGGTATTTGCCGCTGGTGATATGCGAAAAGGTCAGTCATTAGTAGTCTGGGCCATTGCCGAGGGAAGAAAAGTTGCTGAGAAAGTAAACATGTTTCTCAGTGCATAAACTTATTTACTTAGGTCAGTCACTATCTCCTTTTCTATGGCCATGTGTTGCTCTCCATGATAGCCTATATCCATTCCTTCTAACTCCAAATCTTTGGTTATACGTCCCCCTTTTGTCACTAAGGCTACTAGCTTAAAGACAACAAATGTGCCTACAGCTGAATAAATAATAGTTGCACCTACAGATTTTAACTGAATCATAAATTGACCTGGATTACCGTAAAAGACACCAGCAGCAGATGGATCAATTGCTGGATTTGCTAACAACCCTGTAAGCAAGGCCCCTGCTATTCCAACCAAACCATGCATTCCAAACGCATCTAGCGTATCATCATGACCAAAGTATTCTTTGAGTTTTACTACGCCGATATAACCGACCACACTTCCAATCGCTCCTAGAATTAAAGCACCCGGGACTCCTACATAACCTGCTGCAGGCGTAATACAAACCAGTCCTGAAATCACACCAGAAGCAACACCAATTAATGTTGGCTTTCTAATTATCACCATCTCTATAAGCAACCAAACCAATCCACCGGCACATGCCGCTACATTTGTAACCAGCATAGCATTTGCTGCAGAAAAGTTAGCTCCGTAGGCACTGCCTCCGTTAAAGCCAAACCATCCAAACCATAATAATGCTGATCCCAAGACCATAAATTTGATCGATGATGGCTTTCTTTCCTCGTGCAGGTTTACACGTCTACCTACAAGTAGTGCTAAAATAAGACCAGATACTCCTGCATTTATATGAATGACCGTGCCTCCTGCAAAGTCTAAATCTCCATGAAGAAATCCTTCTGAACCCCACACCCAATGACAGATAGGAGCATAAACCACGATGACCCATAAAATAGAAAACCATATCCAGCTCGAAAATCGAATTCGCTCAATTACAGACCCACTCACAATGGCAATGGCAATTGCAGCGAAAGTTCCTTGAAATGCTACATCTAATAGCTTAGGAATATTTGACCCTTCTACCAGATCCGTCACGTTAATGCCATTAAGGAAAAGGTAATCTAAACTACCTATGAAATCATTGCCAGGTGCAAACGCCAGTGAATACCCTATAATTACCCATACAAGTGAGCCAATAATGTAGGCGACATAGCTCATTCCCACCGTATTCAAAACACTTTTACTTTGAGTAAGGCCGCCATAAAACAAAGCTAGACCTGCTGGTGTCATCAACATAACCAGAGCAGTTGCAATTAGCATCCATGCAGTATTTCCAGTATCTACCGATGTGCCATCTGCTGCAAAAGTGAACGCTGGAATCAATAGCATGATCAGAATTAGACCATTTTGCCTTTTAAAAACAAATTTCATCATAAGATCAGTGTAAAATTGATCTTCGAAGTTAGCTATTTGCTGAAAATATTTATTTTGTAGTCCCATTTTTATCCATTATAAGATAAATTTTTACAGACAGTATTATATTGACTACAAAATCAATCCGATTTTTACCAAAATGGTAATTTCTGAGGGGATTTTTAAGAAAACACTAATGAAATGAGCGATTCGTTACTTTATTCCTTTCAAACCCATTACTTCTTTAGGGTTAAGAGGCCTGAACTTTCCTCTTGGAAGGTTCTTTTTAGTTAAAGAAGCAAACATGACTCTGTCTAGTTTCTTTACTTTATATCCTAGGCTTTCAAAAATTCGGCGAACAATTCTATTTCTTCCGATATGAATCTCCAATCCCAAGTCTTTGCCTGACTCACCTAAAACAGCTAATTCATTTACAGTGGCTATTCCATCTTCCAGCTTTACACCGGCTAAGATTTTTTCAAAATCATCCTTGGTAATAGGTCTATCTAGTTGAACCTGATAGATTTTCTTCACCTTATGAGATGGGTGAGTCAATTTTTTTGCCAATTCACCATCATTGGTGAAAAGTAATAGTCCTGTGGTGGGGTTATCTAATCTTCCTACGGGATATATCCGTTCTTCACATGCCTTCCCTACCAAATCCATTACCGTTTTTTTCGCATGTGGATCACTCATGGTCGTGGTGAATCCACTTGGTTTATTCAATAAAAAGTAACGATGTGTCTCTGATTTTAACTGACGCCCCTTGTACTCCACCGTATCCATCTTACCAACTTTGAAACCCATCTCCGAAATGACTTTACCATTTACCTTGACCTTGCCCTCCGCAATCAAATTGTCAGCATCTCTTCTTGAGCAGACTCCCGCATTGGCAATGAATCTATTCAATCGTATTTCAGTAGGCTTTTCCTTTTCTTTTTTATTGGGACGTTTCATTTGATTATTTCCATTAGACACACCCCCTACCCATTCAAGGAGGGAGTTTGTTCTAAATATTAATGACAAAGTTAGTGAGATAATGAATGGAAAGGCTACTCCTTATCTTCCCCTATTGAGTTTTCTTCCATATTGAAGTCTTTGGGTGTTGGGAGATCTTTTAGGCTATTGATTCCGAAATAATCCATAAACTTTTGGCTTGTACCATATAGAATTGGTCTTCCAACCCCTTCTGATTTTCCTTTTACCTCCACTAACTCCTTTTCAAGTAATTTTTGTACAGCATAATCACAATTCACCCCTCTGATTTGCTCTGCTTCACTTTTTGTGATGGGTTGCTTGTAGGCAATGATGGAAAGTGTCTCTAATGCAGAATTTGAAAGCCGCTTTTTAGATTGTTGCTTTAGCAAAATACCAATACTTGCCTGATATGCAGGTTTAGTCAAAAATTGATATCCCCCTCCAGACTTCACTAGCCCCATAGAAAAAGCATCGGCATCAAATTTATCCTCTATGGTTTTCAGTCCGTTAGCAATGTCGTCAGCAGGAACTTCCGCATCAAACATTTCTTTCAAACAATCCTGTATCTCATTCTCAGTGATCGGTTTGGGAGAGCAAAAAACCAGTGCTTCTATGTGATTAGCCAAATAGTCCACTTAGCTTCTGTTCATCTTTGCGTCAATACTTTGAGTAGTATGTGGTACTGCCATCAATCGTTCTTTCGAAATCAATTTACCAGTATCCACACAAATACCATAAGTACCATTCTTGATTCTTACTAGAGCATTTTCAAGATTGTTGATGAATTTTTGCTGGCGTCCTGCTAGCTGACTTAGCTGCTCTTTTTCTGCAGTATCAGCCCCATCTTCTAATGTTTTTACTGAAGAAAAAGTATCCCCTGTATCGTCAGTATTTCTTGTTAATGAAGATTTAAGCGTATTTAATTCGTCATTTGCCTTCTTAAGCTTCTCCAGAATTAATCCTTCAAACTCTTTTAGTTCTTCATCAGTGTATCTTGTTTTTTCGCTCATAGTCCTTGGATTAAATAACCTCAAAAAATTACACGAAAATACCTAGTTTGGAGGACAAATTATAAATTTCGATTTTTAAAAATCTCTACCTACCACCACAGTTTCCTTCAGCGTTTGTGAATTTCCATTGCTATCGTATATCTCAAACAATACAATATGATAACCCATTCTAGCCAATGAGCCATTATTCGACGTACCGTCCCAGCGAATAAAACCAGCATTTGACAAAAGGATGCCCTCTGCTAAAGTTTTCACAAGTCTTCCTGTTTGATCATACACACCGATGTTGGCAAATTGACCAGCAGTTTCTAATTGATAGGAAATCAGCGTGAAGTCTCTTCCCGAACCAGAATCACCAGGCAAAAATACTTTGGGATCTACTTCAATGGTACCTTTCGGAGTTTGAGTTTCAAGCGATTGTGAATTTTTATAGCCAGGAGTGGCAAAGCCTACTGTACTTGATGCCGACCTCCAGTTGTTTTCATTATTGACTGCTGTATAAGAAATACGTTCTAAGGAAACGCCATCTACGCTATTTAGGAGTCCATAATGAAAGTCGTCCAAATAAGCGAAGCGCTCAACCTCGACACTATCTTGATTTAGTAATACAACCGTGCCTTCCGAATTGGCGTAAGTTGGTAGTGACTCCATCTGGAAAAAATTCTCTCTTATCCCTTTTGGATAATTGGTAAACAATACATCTGAATTGATGGAAAGTGCTTTAAAGCTCCTTGGCTTAAAAACCAACTGATCACTGGAAATCGCTCTTTGATTGTCAATTTCCCCCTCCGTAAGGTTGGCTAGCTGCCAATGCTTTAAGTCTAGATAGCTGTCTGAATTGTTGTACAACTCCACAAAATCAACACCATTTGTATATGGATTGAAAAGAATCTCACTAAGTAAAATTTGATTGTCATTCGGAATAGATGGCAATGCAAATTCAAAATGCTGATCTGATGATGAATTCCCGTTACAGTCTGAAACATTTGAAAGTGTCAACTTATATAAGACACTCTCTTCCAAATTTTCACTCAATTCCAAGAACAACGATTTTGGATTCAAGTAATCACCATTTGTGCTCCCAATAATAAGTTGTGGTTCAATCGAACTACTCACTAAATCAACTAATGTTGGGTCTATCTTTTCGTTGAAATCTATACGAATCGTGTTTGATTTGAGAGCAATGACATTAACTACTTCTGGAGGAAAATTATCGGGAACATTACCTACTACAGCATTTAATTTACCTGGCGTTCCTCCTCTCACATCTGTAGAGCTTGTCCAGTTATTAGCTTCCGCACATGGGTTATTGATATCAATCATTTCAAGTGACACTCCGCCTGCCTCGTTCTCTATGGAAGAGTGCCATGATTTGTCATAAGTGACTGAAAAAAGTAACGACTCATCTCTTGAAAGAACCAGCTGCTCTCCGCTATTACTCAATGAAGGGAAACTTGAAACACCCACTGCATCACCAAGAAATTCAGCAGCACCTGTGCTCGTAGTAAAAGCCAAGTAAGAGTTAGGATTTATTGTTATGGAAGGCAATGTTGTAAAGGAAGATTCATCAGAGAAATTAACTCCCACTAGACTTAGAATATCATCTGTTGAATTATAAATTTCAATGTATTCGCGATCTGGCAAAACAATGGTCGGGTCTGGATCAGCCATGATTTCGGTGATCAAAATTTCGTTAAACCTTGGTGATCTACCAATACCAAAATCAAAGGTTATTGGCTCAATCATATTACCCCAGCAATCAGTCACATCAGAGATGGAAAGCTTATATAAGGTGCCTAGCGTAAGATTTTCCACAAATGAAATTTCTACTGAAAGCAGCTCATCTTCATTTGAAATAATCTCATTTATATTCAATCCTTCAATTTCATATGTTCCATTTTGCAGGGTTTGGATATCCATAGACTCAGTAAATCGAATGGTAAGTCTATCGTCGAAATTGTAGGAAGTAACCATTGGAGGGGAAGTGTCAGGAGTATCATCAAAAATGGAATTTTGCGAACCAAGTGTATTTCCTGATGGATTGACAGATGCACCATAACTAAGTGCTGTAATACAAGGATCATTAGGATTGATTAACTCAGAAGAGATACCTTCTCTTGGCTGATCCATATATGAGACAAAGGCAATGGATGTAGTGTCTGGCATCAGAAGATCAATTTGATCATTTGTATTATTCAATGTAAGGCTAGGAATAGAAATCGCATTACCGAAAGAAGGATAGTCAATAGAAGAATCCTCATCATAAATGATCACATACTGATTTGGGCGGATAATAAATGAAGTAAATCCAGCTGATATAGCAGCATTATCTCTGATTTTCCAATTTGTCAGATCAATAAATTTGTCAGAAACATTCCACAATTCAATAAAATCATCATTATTGTTTTCAGCGTCAGCAAGAAACTCATTAATCAAAATATCTCCAGCCATTGCTTCTTCTGTGGCTAAATACTCAAACTCAATGATTGAATTATTGGCAATGATATTCCCCGAAAGGTCAGTCACATTATTAATTGTTAATGTTCTTATTTCAGCAGATGGCAGCTCTGTAACGATCAATTGAACCACAAAATTTGCTGTATCAAAAAGCAACGCGGATACTATAGATACATCTCCGTCAATAGAATAATTACTGGCTACTTCCGATGACACCTTATTCATCGGCTCCTTGAAAAGGATGTTTAATTCAGTGGAAGATACAATGGAAACACTCTCTATTGTTGGTGATGTAGTATCGGGTGTATCATCAAAAATACTGTTAATTGTGCCAGGAGTACCTCCATCTTCATTGGTTGATAGGCCATAATTTCTAAATGAATGATCAGGACCATTTGGATTAATTAATTCTGTTGTGACCCCAACGGTAGAACTTGAATATCCTATTTCATGAATCACTAAACCTGAAGCGTTTACGATAATGATACTATCCTCCTCGCTTCTTAGGGAAGAGAAGTTCCCAATGCC
>CAYGTD010000062.1:0-14439 GCA_964352725.1 uncultured Roseivirgaceae bacterium | reverse complement strand
GGTTTATTCAATTGATGAAAAAAATATTCGAGAACGACTCTTTTGAAAATATTGATCATGTAGTGGCGCATTTAAATAATGGAACTAAAAGGGTAATTGTATTCGAGGATCTCCAAAATCTATACTTAAGAAGGGTAGGTGGATTTAGTGCACTTCAGTTGCTTTTCCAATTGGTGACTCGAACATATAAAAACGTCTTCTGGATCACCACAACCACGATATACACGTGGGAATACCTGACAAAAGCTGTCAATATACATGAGTTTTTCAGCTACTCTATTGAGCTTGGAGAGATGACAAAAGAGCAGATTATAAACATCATATGGAAACGAAATCGCATAAGCGGATACAGTATCGTATTTGAAGCTAGTGAGACAATAAACTCAGATAAGAAATTTTTGAAGTTGAGTAAAGTTGATCAGCAGGAGTTTTTAAAGAATGATTACTTCTCCGAGCTCAATTCATTTGCAAAAAGTAATGTCAGTTTGGCTCTTATATTCTGGCTTCTATCCACTAAGAAAGTAGATCAAAGTGTTATTACTATTGGGGAGTTCCATAAACCTGATTTAGATTTTTTGAGTGTAATGCAAATGGATAAAGTTTATACTATGCACGCGCTTATTTTGCACGATGGACTATCAGAGTACCAACTTTCTGAGGTGCTTAATATCACTGAATCAGTCAGTCGGTTGTTATTACTAGCACTATTGGAGGATGGTATTATTATGAAAAATAATTCTACTTATATGGTCAATCCAATTGTATATAGGAGTGCTATTTCTGTATTAAAAGCAAAAAATTTGATTCATTAAGCTATGGGAAAGATTGTCATTAGTTCTATCCTTTTTTGTCTTTTAGGATTATCCTTTGATGTTCTTGCGCAGGATACGACGCAACTGGGCCAAACAATTGATTCATTAGTTACTGCTAGTTCTACTAAAGCGCCAAGTCAATCTATTTTGGAAGAAGGACCACCTTCGCTTTCAGAACTAATCTCGTTCTCTAAAGTATTTTGGTCAATTATATTCCTAATAATTGGAATACTTTTCATCAAAATAGTTTCCAGATTACTTGAAGTATTTGCGGAGAGGAGTACCAAATATAGGATTACTATCAAAAGCTATGTTCCAGTGGTCAAGATTGTAAGCTGGGTAGTTATGATAGGGATTATTATTGGAGGCATATTTCATCCCCCAGCTGCTACTATTTTGGCATTTTCTGCCTCAGTTGGGGTGGCTGTTGGATTTGCTGCTCAGGATATTCTGAAAAATATTTTTGGCGGAATTATGATTCTTTTTGATCGTCCATTTATGGTGGGTGATAAAATAGAAGTAGGTAATTATTATGGAGAGGTAGTGGAAATAGGCTTACGGTATACGAGAGTCACCACTCCTGATGATAATTTGGTTTCCATTCCCAATAGTGAACTGATGAATAGCTCCGTTTCTAATGCAAATGCAGGAGAGCCTAATTGTCAGGTGGTCGCAGAAATCTACTTGCCTATAGATGTAGATACTACTAAGGCTAGATCTATAGGAATTCAGGCAGCCACCGTGTCTAAGTACATTTATATGAACAAGCCTATTGTGGTCATTTTTGCAAATGAATTTAAAGATCGGAAGTCACTCATTAAGATGAAAATTAAAGCGTATGTGGCTGATATTCGAGATGAATTTAAGTTTAAGAGTGAGATGACAGAGATCGTAGTAAAAAAATTGCTAGAAGAAAAGATGATAATGGTGGAAGAAGATGTAAATGCTTGACAGGCAGAAACTATCCTGAACTTTTCCAATTATCTTTGAGGTATGGCAAACTCTACTTCCTTAAAAATCGACATGCATACCCATATTCTCCCTAAGGAGATTCCAAACTTCGCAGAGAAATTTGGGTATGGAGATTTTATACATCTGCTTCATCATAAGCCAGAAGCCGCTAGGATGATGAAAGGCGATAAGTTCTTCAGGGAAATCCAATCCAATTGTTGGGATGAAAACTTACGAATAAAAGAGTACGAGCAGTTCAATACGAAAGTACAAGTAGTTTGTACTATACCAGTCATGTTTAGTTATTGGGCTGACGCGCATGATTGCCTTGATCTTTCTATGTTCTTGAATGATCATATTGGTCAATTGGTCGAGGAACACCCAGAAAATTATATAGGGCTAGGGACTGTGCCCATGCAAGACCCTGAATTAGCAATAAAAGAACTGGAAAGGCTGAAGAAGATGGGTATCCCTGGTGTTCAGATTGGATCAAATATCAATAATCACAATCTTAGTAAACCGCGCTTTTTCGAGTTTTTTGAAGCATGTGAGAAGCTGGAAATGGCAGTTTTGGTTCATCCTTGGGAAATGATGGGCAAGGAATACATGGAAAAATATTGGCTACCATGGTTGGTAGGAATGCCAGCAGAAACAGCCAGAGCGGCCGCATCTATGATTTTTGGAGGAGTATTTGAGAAGTTTCCAAAATTAAGAGTGTGTTTTGCTCACTCTGGTGGATCATTGTTAGCCACTATTGGTCGTCTAGAGCATGGTTTCAATTGCAGACCAGACTTAGTAGCCGTACACAATAATGTAAATCCAAGAGAATATCTAGGTAAGTTCTGGGTAGATAGCATCACGCATGATCCTGTTTACTTGAAATACGTTTTGGATTTGATCGGTTCAGAAAAAGTGTGTTTAGGTTCTGATTACCCATTCCCATTGGGTGATTTGGATATAGGAAAATTCATCGAAGAAATGGACTTGCCGCAGCAAGATTTAGATAATATTTTCTATCAATCAACGCTTGATTGGTTAGGGATGAATAATAAGCAGGAGAAGACGATTTTGAGTTCTTTAGCAGCCAAAAACTAAACTATTTTTTCATATAATCCCTCAATGACTTCATCGCCATCTTACTTACTTTGTTCTTTAGGAAAGGCGTCCAACCAAGTAATTTACCTGGCGTACCTAGTGCTTGTGAACTCCATCTCCAAAAGTTGAATTTGTCTGTGTGTTTAAAAATCAGACCATCTTTGAACTCCATGGTTGCATGGATAATGTTATGAACTTGATTCTTTGTTTTTGAGAATTCATATTGGGCCTCCCAAGTGCATTGTCCCAATGTATCATCTGCAATGACGGAGTGAAAGTCTATTTCCAACTTTCCTTTTGATCGTTCAATGAGCATTGCCCACATGGCGCTAGCTTCTTTTCCACTAAGGTTCTTAAAAGCAGGATCATTGAAGATGGCTTCTTTATGATAACAGTCTCCCATCGTCTTTGCATCTCCGTTTTTAAATGCGGTGTAGAATTTTTCAACTATTTCTTTGCTCATAGGTATTCCTTTATCAGGTGATCTTTCACTTTCTGTAAACCAGTGCTAGCGTTTTCTTCATAAAAGTACATGTTTTCTCGACGACTTATCTCTGGGATTTTCGGGTCGACAATAAACCTTGGTACTTCATTGCTCACAAAGTCCAGTAAACTTGCCGCAGGATAGACCACAAGTGATGTTCCTGCAACTATGAATAGATCTGCTTTATACACCTCTTCAATTGCAGATTCCATCATAGGAACTGCTTCTCCAAACCAGACAATATTTGGACGTAGTTGTGAGCCTTTTTCACACAAGTCTCCTTCTTTTAGCTCCCATCCGTCTAGTTCGTATACTAGATTTTCATCAAGTGTGCTTCTGACTTGACTAAGTTGTCCGTGAAGGTGCAGTACATTAGAGCTTCCAGCTAATTCATGAAGACTGTCTACATTTTGCGTAATGATGGAAACCTTAAAATGTTCTTCCAATTCGGCTAATGCGAGATGGCCTTCATTTGGTTTGACCTCTAATGCTTGTTTGCGTCTTTGATTGTAAAACTCAAGTACGAGTGCTTGATTTCTGTTCCATGCTTGCGGGGTAGCTACCTCCATGATATCATGACCTTCCCAAAGACCATTGGAATCTCTGAATGTTTTCAAACCACTTTCGGCGCTAATACCTGCACCTGTGAGGATGACCAATTTTTTCATGAGATTAATTTACAGGAACGTAAATTATTTTCTTCGTTTCGAAGAATTCTTCTCTAAAGTATTTTCTTAAGTTCACTTGCTTGTACGGCCTCCGAAATTCTTTCATTTCCGCTTTTAGATCTCCACCTTTCAAAAGGATAAGACCATTTTCCATGTCGTTTTTATCTGTCGTGCTCACTTTTTGGTGAGTCCAAATAAACAATTGTTTGGTTTTGGCCACAGCTCTGGAGAGCACAAAGTCAAATTCCCCTTTTACTTTTTCTGCTCTTTGGTGCTCTGCGGTAAGGTTCTCTAAACCTATTCCTTTAGCTACTTCCAGCACGACTTGTATTTTCTTCCCTATCGAATCTACCAAGTGAAACTGGCACTCTGGGAAAAGGATCGCCAATGGAATGCCTGGGAATCCACCACCTGTTCCTAAATCCAATAATTTCGAATCAGGTTTGAATTGGATGAATTTCGCAATGGATAGACTGTGGAGGACGTGTCGTTCATAAAGTTGATCAATATCTTTCCTGCTGATTACATTGATCTTCTCATTCCATTCTTGATAAAGCGGATAGAGCTTTTCAAATTGATTTTTTTGTACCTCAGTGAGGTCAGGAAAGTGTAGAAAGATGATATCTGGCTGCACTAAATATGTGGCTTTTTGTCTTTCACTAATTCATACATCAACTCGCGTGCTCTATGCAGTTGCGCTTTGACGGTACCAAGAGGTGCGTCCAATTCTTTAGCTATTTCATCGTAAGAAAGCTCTTCAAAATACCGAAGCTTTACGAGTCTTTGATACTTGGCGGGAAGCTTGTCTACAAACATTCTCACCAGTTCAATCTTTTGGTCTTTTATCGTTTCTTCATCGGGAGTCAGGTTTTTGTCCTGCACATCAATGTTTACAGATTCTCCACTATCATCCGTGTATGAGCTATTTAGACTGAATGTATCTAGCTTTTTCTTTCTGATAAAATCAATCGCATTATTCGTGGCTATTCGAAAAAGCCATGTACTAAAAGTATAATCCTTCTTAAAGCGAGCTAGATTTTTAAACGCTTTCGCGAATGCCTCAATGGTCAGATCTTCTGCATCATCTACATTCCTAACCATTTTTAATATCATATGATATACAGGCTTTTTGTATCTGGAAAGCAATTCACCATAGGCAAATTGATCACCAGCAGTAGCCATGTCTATTAGCTTAAAATCACGTAAAGCCTTGTCAGAAAACTGACGATTTAGTTCTTCCATCGAATGTCCTTTTCGAGTTTTGACCTGAAAGCAATTATCGGTGTGAGAATTGCATACAAAATGTCAACGAGAGGAAGCAAGATATAGTTAAATCCTGCACCCATTTTGCTCGCAGCAAATCTATAGCTCCCCAATTTAATAAATAGGTAAAAAAACACAACTCCTCCTATTATTTGATAATCTGTCTGAAAAAAGAGTAAAATCCAGAAAATGAGGTGTGAAATATGGTAAATAGTCAAATATATCTTGTGAATTAGCTTGTATTCTGAGCCTACAGATAAATGTCTCATTTTTTGATTAAAATACGCTTTCCAGCTGCTTTTGGGGTATGTTTCTACTATTGAGTCGGTATCTAGCACCACTTTCGTATTGTCTGATTTTGCATTTTTCTGAATGAACAAATCATCATCTCCACCTTGTGTTGATTTGAATGACTCATATCCTTTTACAGATAAGAAAAATAATTTTCTAATGGCCATATTTCTGCCAACTGCCATATATGGTCTGCTAGATATAGCTGTGCTTAAGTATAGGAATCCTGTAATAAAGGATTCAAAGCGAATATAGGAGGAGAGGATACTTGACTCTTGTCTGTATGGTGAGTATCCAATTAAAATATTGATTGATGCCTTCATTTGCTTAGAGAAAGAGGATATCCAACCTTTGGATAGTGGAATGCAATCGGCATCTGTAAATAGTAGCCAATCATTGTTAGCATTTTTTATTGCTTGAGTAAGCGCAAATTTTTTCGCATTCCAATCTGATGGGGTTTCTTCTATCTCTACATATTGCAAAAAAGAAGCTTGAATTTCCTTTAAGTAGGTTGCGCTACCATCGGTACATCTGTCAAGAGCTACGATGATTTCAAAATGGAGATATTCTTGCTCAAGAAGTTTTGGAATAAGAAGTCTAAGATTTTTCAATTCATTGTGAGCAGCAATAATGATGGATACCGTAGGACTTGTCTCATTCGAGCCTTTTTTGTAACTAAGAAATCGCAATGCGAAAATTACAGTAATGAACAGATGAAAAAGAGTGAATAAACTCCATGCAAAAGCTATCATATTGCGTCATCTTTTTGACTGTTGCCAATATTTCCCCAAGAATTATAGGTGTAAAACGTATTTTTGCGATCCATGAAATTTGACCTCCAACACAAGGATAGTAAATCTGGCGCAAGAGCGGGTAAGTTAACCACCGATCATGGTGAAATTCAGACACCCATCTTTATGCCAGTAGGTACTGCTGGAACTGTAAAAGCCGTTCATCAGCGCGAGTTGAAAGAAGACATTCAAGCTCAAATCATTCTGGGCAACACGTATCACTTGTATATGCGTCCAGGTCTAGAGGTGATCGAGAAAGCGGGTGGTCTCCACAAGTTTAATGGATGGGATAGACCTATTTTGACAGATAGTGGTGGCTATCAGGTTTATTCTTTGGCTGATAGCCGAAAAATAAAGGAAGAAGGTGTCCATTTTCAGTCACATAAGGATGGATCAAAGCACCTATTTTCTCCAGAGTATGTCATTGACATTCAGCGAATCATTGGAGCAGATATCATCATGGCTTTTGATGAATGTACACCATATCCGTGTGAATACACTTACGCGGATCGGTCCATGCACATGACGCATAGGTGGTTGGATAGGTGTATTCAGCGCTTTGATTCTACTGAGTCCAAGTATGGATATAGTCAGACATTTTTTCCTATCGTTCAGGGAAGTGTCTATAAAGATCTAAGAACACAATCGGCTGAGTATATAGCAAAGGCAGGAAGAGAAGGGAACGCCATTGGCGGACTATCAGTAGGAGAACCTGCTGAGGAAATGTACGCGATGACCGATCATGTGTGTGGTATTTTGCCGAAAGATAAGCCGCGTTACTTAATGGGAGTGGGGACGCCAGCCAATATCTTGGAAGGAATTTCATTGGGAGTAGATATGTTTGACTGTGTAATGCCTACGAGAAATGCTAGAAATGGCATGTTATTTACTACGCAAGGAATTATCAATATCCGGAATGAAAAGTGGAAAGAGGATTTTTCTTCTATTGACCCTGGATTGGATGGGTATGTGAATCAATTTTATTCCAAATCGTACTTGAGACATTTAGTCTTAAGTAATGAAATTCTTGGCTCACAAATTGCAAGCATCCAAAATCTTAGTTTTTACTTATGGTTGGTAGGTGAAGCAAGAAAACAGATAATGAACGATAACTTCGCGGTATGGAAGGCTGGAATTATTAATACAATTTCTCAGCGTCTCTAAGTCTCAAAAGATTACATGAAGAAACTTGATTGGTATATTCTTAAAAAACTCCTCACGGCTTTTTTCTTCGTGGTGTTGTTGCTTGAGCTAATCATTTGTGTAATTGACTATACAGAAAAGAACGATGATTTTATCAAAAATGAAGTAAGTGCTGATCTAATCTGGCAGTATTACCTCACTTTTATTCCTTACATCGCTAGTTTATTGACACCTATTACGGTCTTTATTGCTACCGTTTTTGTAACAGCTAAATTGGCCTCTAAACTTGAGATAGTGGCTATTTTAGCGAGTGGGGTAAGTTTTCTGAGATTGATGGTTCCTTATTTTGTAGGAGCTATTCTGATTGGGACGGCTAGTTTTTTTCTTAATAGCTATATCATACCTGAAGCTAATAAGTTCAGAATAGATTTTGAATTGGAATACCTAAAAGATCCTTTCTACAATACGGATAAACACATTCATTTTAAAATAGATGATGACACTTATATCTATCTGTATAGGTATGATACCAGAAGGAATGTAGGGAGTACCATCACGCTGGAAAAAATTGTGGATCAGCAATTATATGAAAAATTAACGGCGCGCCAGATTGACTGGCAAGAAGACACTAAATCTTGGGAGATAAAAAGATGGCAAAAGCGAACGATTTTAGATACGACAGAAATTATAGAAAGTGGTCAAGTTATTGATACGGTGCTTAATATGTCGCCTAGTGATTTTGGAAATAAAGATCGACACCAAGAAACCATGACGCTCACAGAGCTGAATGACTACATTAAGCTCCAAAAATCAAGAGGCGCAGATGACGTTCGGATGTACCAAATAGAAAAGTATGTGCGTTTTATGCAGCCCTTTACTGTGATTATTTTGATGTCTATTGGCGTTATTGTGTCAGCAAAAAAATCAAGACAAGGAACTGGTTTTCAGATAGCTTTAGGATTTGTGATAGCCTTTTTATTTATCATCACCTACATATTAGCGACTGCTATTGCTGAGGCGGGTAGTTTGAATACCATTCTGGCGATATGGATTCCTAATATCATATTCACTTTCGTTTCTGTTTTACTCTACAAAATGGTGCCAAGGTGATCCAAGAAAAGAAGGATTATTTGCATCTTCATTTCATTGTATTGATTTGGGGATTCACAGCCATTTTAGGTTTGCTGATTGATATTCCATCTGTTGAGGTGGTATTTTTCAGGACGCTCATTGCTGCAATTGGTCTGTTTGTTTTGTTGAAAATTTGGAAGAAAAGCATTCGTCTTAGAAATCGTCGTGACCTTTTCGTCATCTTGGGAACAGGTGCTTTAATAGCAGCTCACTGGATCTTGTTTTTTCTCTCTGCACGCATTTCAAATGTATCTGTATGTCTGGCAGGAATGGCTACTTGCTCTCTTTGGACCAGCATAATTGAACCTATTTCACAAAAAAGAAAAGTTAAAAGATTTGAAGTGCTATTGAGTATTATTGCTTTTGCAGGTATTGGAGTTATTTTCAATGTAGAATTTGATTACCTCTCAGGATTACTGGTTGCTGTTCTTTCTGCTTTTTTAGCATCACTATTTACGGTAATTAATGGGCGACTTACAAAACGACATGACCCTTATGTGATCACATACTACGAGATGATAGGTGCTTGCATATCCATTGTGCTTTTCTTACCGATCTATCGTTGGTTTTTTGTGGATGCAATCATTTTGAATCCTACATTGCTCGACTTATTCTATTTGGGAATTTTGGCGGTTGTATGTACGGTCTATGCCTATTCTATTTCGGTAGAATTGATGAAACGGATGTCCGCATTTTCAATTAATCTAGTAGTAAACTTAGAGCCTGTCTATGGAATCATCCTAGCATTGATCATATTTGGGGCTAGCGAGGAAATGAGCCCAGGATTTTATGGTGGTACATTTTTAATTTTAACTTCTGTACTCCTCTATCCGTTATTGAACCGTCGATATAAAAAGAAAGCACTTTCAACTGATATAATAAGATAAATATGCTATTGACTACAACAGATTCTATTGATGGAAAGAAGATCCAAGCCTATTATGGCTTGGTTACAGGAGAGGCTATCATTGGAGCCAATGCATTCAAAGATTTTTTTGCTTCTGTCACTGACATAGTGGGTGGAAGGTCAGGGGCCTATGAGAAGTCGCTTAAGAAAGCGAAAGATATTGCGGTGCAGGAGATGATGCATGCCGCTGAGGAAATGGGTGCCAATGCTGTCATTGCCATGGACTTGGATTATGAAACACTTGGTAAAGACGGAGGCATGATGATGGTGAGTGCTAATGGTACAGCCGTAAAGCTAGAGGACTAGGTTTCTGTAGTCGTTTATCAGTTTTTAATGCTTTTTAAACCCTCATAAATGACAATGCTGACCGCATTAGCCAGGTTTAAACTTCGTATATGCGGACTATGAATAGGTATGTTGTATACAAGATCAGCATTTTCAGTCAACAAGTCTTTGGATAGGCCACTTGATTCCTTTCCGAAGACAAAAAACATATTATCTTCAAAATTGATAGAAGTATAATCTTGAGTTCCGTGACTTGAGAGATAGGCAAATTTTTCACCTTCATTTTTTAAGAAAAAATCATCAATATCCTCGTAAATGAAGAGTGAAATATGCTTCCAGTAATCTAATCCAGCTCTTTTTAATCTCTTATCAGATAATTCAAAACCATACGGTTTCACCAAGTGCAAACTTGATCCAGAGGCTAAACTTAATCGCCCGATATTTCCTGTATTCATAGGTATCTCTGGCTCAATAAGTACAATATTAAATCCCATTTATAAACTTCGTGATAGGTTCAAATAACTCATCTTACTTACAATAAAGGGAAGTAAGATGAGTTACTCCCCTATATCTAAGCCTTACTTATTTAACCTCTGGCATTTCCACAAATGGAGTGATGCCAAATGCAGGATATACTTCGCTTGGGTAGTAAATCACACCACCGCGAGATACCATAGATATTTTTTTGATCGCTTTTATATCTTCGATTGGATTTCCGGGTACAAGAAAGAAATCCGCCAGCATACTAGGAGCAATAGCGCCTCTGTCTTTGTGTCCAAGATAGTTGGCCATGTCATAGCTTCCAAGTTTGAGTAATTCCGCAGGTGTATAGCCTAACTGCTCATAAAGCTCTAATTCCCTATGTACATAAAAAGCACCACCCATATCTGTACCTGGAACGATGAGAATACCTCGCTCTCTCATTTGCTTCAATGTCTCAATGATTTTATCATACGCCTGTTGGTATGCTTGGTCTTCTTCATCATCTGCAATACTTGCCAAAGCAACTTTGGCATCCCTCTGAACATTAGCAGGCATGTTTTCAATGAAATCCACTGATCCTGGTTGAAGCTGTCCATTTCTAGAAAGCATCAATGCTTCATGGATACTTAGCGTAGGATCAATGGCTGCCTTATTCTTCACCATCAGGTCCAGCGTCTCTTTGACTATAGCACTGTTCAAATCAAGATCTGGAAAGCGCTTCATTGCTGTTAGTCTTAGCAAGCTCCGTGTATCTTCTTCTGGTTCTAGTACCCAGCCTAGCATGACCTGATTAATATGCGTCATTTCATCATAACCAGCCCTTAGCATGGCATTGGCATTAGAAAATGCAGGAACATGTCCACAAACAAACAAACCCAATTCGTGTGCTCTTTTAGCGATGGCAGGAGCCCAATCACCATTCATACTATTGTAGAGTTTTACCCCATAGAAACCACGCTCTGCATACGTTTCCACCGCTGCAATAGCCTCTTCTTCACTTTCAACTAATATTCCATTGTTGCTATTAAAAGGACTTTTTCCCTCTATAAATCCTAATCGTGTGATACGAGGACCGGCCAGCACGCCAGATTCTATTTTCTGAATAAGACTGTCCAGCACTTCATTGTGATTGCCCATGTCTCGCACGCTGGTGACTCCTGCCAAAACATTGAGAAGCGCATCTTCATCACCCATATGGCCATGCATTTCATAAAGACCAGGTACAAGAACACCATTGGCTCCATCTATGACCGTTTCATTTTCTTTGGTTTCGTTTGGTCCATCAATGCTGCTAATCTTCCCGTCCTTCACAAGCACAGATGATGGCTTAGTAAGTGACAATGTTTTGGGATCAAAGATTCTGACATTGCTTACACGCGTATCTTTTTCGTACTTGTGTGCAAATTGAGTTTGCAAGGTTTCAAATCGTGTGGCGGCATAGTTTTCTGATAATAGTCGCAATCTCTTTTCTTCATGCTCAAATCCTGATCGGATAACGATATAGCTAGGCGATATAAGCGCGAAAAATTGCTCGTTCTCATCAAGAATGAAATAGGTAGGATTTAAACTAGCACCTGAAATAGCATACGTTTTAAGGCCTAATTCTGTAGAATCCGTGCTCGCCTTTAAGGTCTCCATTTCGGTGATTTCTAACCTCCCTCCAGGCAGACCTGGGACTATTTGCTCCGCTGAATTAAGCAACACTCTTGCTTGAACGAAATAGGAATAGGGCGTGCCAGATTGATTGATATATATCGATGGCTTATTCACTTCCATTTCAGTTGATCCCGTGGCATCTGTCCAAGTTGCTTTGCCATTTTCCTGTTTGAAATGTTCGTCTATGGTGTTGCCGAAGGTGGCTGTTCCATTGATATCCCATTTGACTGGATAACCATTTGCGTTGAGAATGATGGTATCCATAACGGTTGGTCCACGACCATTATTTTTATAATCGTAATCTGTTATCAGGGTATCTCCAGACCTAGTTACGTTCATGTATCCCACTTCGGTACCGCCAATGAGAACCGTATAGTTTTCACTAGCCGGCAGATCCATTCGTGCGGCTGATTTGTTGTTCTCAGGACTACACGCAATGATCAGGATAGGTAATATCCCCAAAAGAATTCTTTGCATATTGATGTGCTGAAAGAGGAAACGTTGCGTAAAGAATAGCATTTTTTAGTGTGTTTAGGTTACAGATGATTAATCTTTAAAGACGAATAAGACCTTGGGTAAGATAATGAAGTTATTCAAAATTTCACCTTGGAGCACAGAATGAAGATGCTAGATGGGGGAATGCTACTACAAAACCTTTGACTCAGTATATAGGTCATAAATAGCGACTACAACATCGCTCACAGTCCTCGCATTTTCTTGGTATTTGTTAAGCTCAGATCGTTCTGATAGATATACAGGACGGTAATCTTTTTCTATCTCATCCCATAAGACCACCATATAGCTGAAGCGGATTTTGCTTCCCCGTCCTTGCACTAGCCAGTCATCAAAACGTTGCTCATCCAACGCAGCAGAGAAATTTAAATTATCGAACATGTAGTAAGGTTTTGCACAAAGAAAGTGTGCTCATGGTTGATTTAACGTGTTTTGTGAGATTCGAGTCTACTTTGTCCTTACATATAGCTTAGTTTCGCATATTCATTTTTAGCGCTTGCTGGCGTTTCGTTACTTTATTTAGACAAAAATCCTAATCCTTCGCCCATCAAGATATGTTTGTATGAATTGCCATCATCTTGCATTGGAGAGTTTATGGTGAAAGTAACACCATCCTGAAAGATCATTATGAAGTCTGATCCACCGAATGCAAAATGCCCAAGCATGTCACCTTTTTTTACAGTTGTTCCTGGAGTAACATTTTCTTCGAAATTAACTGACCCTACAGCTACCATCCCAATAGGCATTAATGCGACCAGTCCATATTCAGCAGTTTCCAGAATAACGCATCCTCTGGTTTCAACGGATTGCCATCCCGTTTTGGCACTTGGATTAAATGCATATCTATTATTTTCTTGATCCCACCAAAGTTGTCCGCCTGTTGGATTGATACCTTGAATTATTCTTGCCTCTTTTATTGTTCCTCCTAAGGGAAAATGATATCTGTGATAGTCATTTACATTCAAGAAAGAATGGGTAAATGTACCATTGGCAAATGCATCTTTAAACTGACTATCATTACCAATAAGTTTTGATACAGATTTCAGAGTAGCAGACTTTACCGGAACTCCATCTTTCTCTATAAGATTCGAGATACTATCTATTGCCCATACACCCTGTGGTTCTGAGTCGGCAAATGATACCACTATAGAATCTAAATTTGGACTTGTAATGGGCCTCATATCAGGAGACCTCAAGTATCTGGCGAAGAATTGATTAAAGGTGTTCCAATTTGAAGGATCTTCATACCAATCATTTTGTAGTCCGAAATTAGGATCGTTTGATGCCATTTGATAATATTCTTCGTTCCATGAATCCTCAGTATCAAGATAGGCACCCCATGATTTGCTGAAAGTGACCAACCATTTGGCAAATGGTTCATAATACTGCAAGGAGTTATTCACTAATCCTTTGCCCTCCAACTCGGGAAGTGGTTGATCAATTAAGAAATAGAAGGCGCAAAGTCCTTGGAAGATATTGTCAAATATTTCAGGGTATTCATCCTTTTTAACTATCGCCCAAGGCATTGTTGTTTCTGTCCATGTGACGAACCTATAGTATTCTTCAAGGTTTTGAGCAGGGTTTGTATTCCTATCTGGATTTATTTCTTTGGCTTGCTGCAGTGACGATTCTAGCAATAATTTTAGATCAGGGTCACTATCTAAAAGAGCTATTAGTTCTTTTGTTGCTTTTCCGTATTTGGCTTCTTCTTTTGGTGCAGAGCACGAAAATATTAGCAGGAATACTGCAAGAGCAAGCAAAATGTTCTGAGATACTTTCATATGATAAAATTAGGTTAGTCCTTTAAATTATTCAAGTCATGCAATGAACACCCACGTCTAGATAAGCTCAGTGAGCATACCCTTTCAAATTGATTCAAAGTTACGGTTTTGGACTAAAATCTGCTCATAGCTCAGCTTGCTCATTGAGCTTATCGTTTGTGACCTGCTTTATTTACCTGCTATTA
>CAYGTD010000061.1:10930-14624 GCA_964352725.1 uncultured Roseivirgaceae bacterium | reverse complement strand
CATAATTGGTAGAGGTTTTTTTGTGGGTATCAACTCGAGCATTCCCCTTACACATTATAAGCTGTCAAACTTTGAAATCAACGTTACCAAACAATTCAACTTAAATCCTAAAGGAAGGCCTATCTTATTGATGCCAAGGGTCGGATTTGTACGAACAAATATTCTGCATTCTTTAGGAAAATTTGAAGACACAAACAACTTCAAAGTGAATGGAAAGAAGTTTGATAGCGGAACTACTCTCATTTCGCTTAACCAAAAGTCTTCTGGATTCGTCTCTGCTTTGGGACTTGGTGTAGAGTTGGGTGGTAAAACCGTCCTTTTTGCTGAAGCTTCAATGGCACACTTTTTTCACAATGAAGCGGGTCTTTTTTTTGACGAAAGGAAGGAATTTTTCGGGAAAAAGAGTATCTATTTACCCAATAATGAAGAAGGATTAATCATCAATAGAAATCATCCTTTTGAGCAGCTTCTCACTATTTCGATTGGAACATTCTACAGATTCTGAAAAGGACACATTCACGCATATAAGATGTTCTTAAACTACACGCTGTACTTCTTTAGACTTAGCTAGCTACTTTTAAGAAAAACATTCAACCACATTCGTAGTTTTGTTTTATATGAAAAAAGCCATCGTCATTGGTTCAGGAATAGCCGGGCTTGCAAGTGCACTTCGCTTGCGAGCAAAAGGGTATGACGTTGATGTATTTGAAGTCAATGACTATGCTGGAGGCAAACTGCATGCCTTTGAATCCCGAGGGTATCGTTTTGACTATGGCCCTTCGTTATTTACTATGCCTCAGTACGTGGAAGAACTCTTTCAACTTTTTAAGAAAGATCCTAAAGCCCACTTTAGGTATAAAAAAAAAGAAACGATCTGCCACTACTTCTGGGAAGATGGCACGCAGTTTAGCGCTGAATCAGAAGAGGCTTCCTTTGTCTCCAAGGCCTCCAAAGCTTTTCAAGAGCCGGAGAAGAATATCACCCGCTACCTAGCAAACAGCAGGAAAAAGTATGATCTCACCTCACAGGTATTTCTCCAGCGATCGCTACATAAACCATCTACTTACCTATCAAAAGATGCATTAAAGGGTGTGCTAGGGATGGGGCATCTGGATTTGATGACAAATCTCAATCAGGTCAATGAACGCTATTTTACCAATCCTAAATTGGTGCAATTATTTAACCGATATGCTACTTACAATGGCTCTACTCCTTACCGTACTCCTGGGATCATGTCACTCATTCCTCAATTGGAAATGAGATACGGCACCTATTATCCAATAGGTGGAATGCACGCCATCTCTCAGAGCCTCTATCGATTGGCACTAGAAGAGGGTGTCCAGTTTCACTTTAAAAACAAGGTGCAAGAAGTGCTCCTAGAGAATGGAAAAGCGATAGGCATTGAAGCAGACAACACCTATCTAGCTGACCTTGTTATCTGCAACATGGATGTCTTCTCCGCCTATCAGTCGATTCTAAAAAAAGCCAAGCAGCCCAAAAAAGTACTAAAGCAAGAGCGATCTAGCTCAGCGCTGATCTTCTATTGGGGTATCAAGCGAACTTTCAATGAGCTCGATTTACATAACATTTTCTTCTCTGATGACTACAAAGGTGAATTCAATGCCATCTTTGAAGATCACACCATTCATCAGGACCCTACCATTTACATCAACATCACTTCCAAGGAAGAGTCAAATCACGCACCTCCCAATGGGGAGAACTGGTTTGTAATGATTAACACCCCAGGAAACAAAGGACAAGACTGGGGCCAACTTAAAAATGAAGCGAGGAAAAATATACTAGCAAAGCTTTCAAGGATCCTGAAGGTGCCCATTGAAGAGCACATCGAAACAGAGACAATTTTAGATCCAGTCAAAATAGAGCATCATACTTCATCACACGAAGGATCACTCTATGGCACATCTAGCAACTCGAAGTTTGCAGCATTTTTACGTCACCCCAACTTTTCCTCGAACTACCAAAACCTTTACTTCTGCGGGGGCTCTGCACACCCTGGTGGAGGCATTCCCCTGTGTCTACTCTCTGCCAAAATTGTTTCCGACCTAATTCCTAGCCAATCTGTCAAACATAAGTGATTAATATTAGTTTAGACTAGATTAAAAGTGCGATTACCTGATACAAACTTCCTAAATCTGTGGCAACAAAAGGCACCACTCCTCCTGAAAGATGGCAATCTTTCACTGGCAATAGGATTGGTATGGCTATTTCACTTATCTGGCATCATAGGGGTGCTATTAGGCTATGAGCAATGGTTCTTGGAAAAAACACCGTTCAATTTACTTGCGTGCTTTGTTATGCTGCTAGCGGTAGCCCCTATTCGAGGATTGAAGCATGGTGCCATTGTCTTTTTTTTCGTCTTAGCAGGGATATTTGTAGAGTGGGTTGGCACCACATACGGAATCCCCTTTGGCCAATACTATTATGGAAATAATTTAGGCATTAAACTAGCAGGCGTTCCTTTACTCATTGGCGTAAACTGGGCTATGCTCATATTGATTACTGGAAGTTTGGCTACTCGAATGTTTAGCAATAAGTTAGCTCGTGTGCTCACAGGTGCTGCTTTGATGGTGTTCTTAGATCTATTCATAGAGCCCAACGCCTCTAATTTTGATTTTTGGCATTGGGCAAATGACATCATTCCCTCCAGCAATTACATTGCTTGGTTTGTGATAGCGGCTGGCCTACATTGGATATTTCAGCTATTTATTGAAAAATTGAACTTCAAGTTTTCATTGCATCTGTATCTTGCACAGCTAGTATTCTTTGTTTCCTTATATGTCAATAAATAATTTTGAATACGCTATCGTTGGTGCAGGAGCAGCAGGGCTCAACCTTGCTATCAAGATGGCGAAGGATCCATACTTTTCCGAAAAGAACATTTTAATCATTGACAAAGATCCCAAAAATGCAGATGACCGGACCTGGTCTTTTTGGGAAAAGGGTGTTACAAAATGGGATCCTTTAATCACGAAGAAATGGAATTTTGCGGAATTCTATACTTCAACTGAGCAGGTAGATCTCACGCTTGGAGATTATTTCTACAAGACTATTCGTTCTTCTAATTTCTATGCTCATGCCAAAAGTATCCTTGATCAGGCACCCAATATCCAATGGGTTCATGATGAGGTAGTCGACATACAAGGCCAAGAGATTATTGGCACAACAAGGAGTCATACTGCAGATCATATTTTTGACAGTCGAGTTCCTGCAGTATTTTATCAAGAGGAAAAGAATTACGAATCCCTTACACAGCACTTTCTTGGCTGGTTCATTGAAACGAAGACCCCTTCTTTTGACGATACTAAGATGGTTATGATGGACTATCGCATTAAATGGAAAGATCAAACCAGTTTTACCTACGTACTCCCTTTCTCTCCTACACTCGCTCTAGTGGAGTTTACGCTGTTTAATAATGAAATGCTGAGTACTGCAGAGTATGAAGAAAAGCTGAAATCCTACATCTCTGAGTGTCTTCAGATACAGGATTATACAATCAAAGAGGTGGAAAAAGGAATCATTCCTATGTCCAACTATCCCTTCACCAAACATCACCAGAAGCACGTGTCTAAAATTGGTACTGCTGGTGGTTGGGTGCGTCCCTCCTCTGGGTATTCGTTTAAGAATGCCGATCGGTACTCACAAATGATTGTAGATAATATCAAAAAGGGAAAAG
>CAYGTD010000061.1:0-10920 GCA_964352725.1 uncultured Roseivirgaceae bacterium | reverse complement strand
AAAGTGCCTCACCAAGGAGTAGCTACGAGCCGCTTCCGAAAGTATGATTCTATTTTCCTACGGGTATTGAAAGACCGAAATGACTTGGGTGAAGAGATTTTCCATACGCTCTATGCCAAGCAATCTAGCGATGCACTCTTCCGATTTTTGGACGAGGAAAGCAACATTTTTGAAGATGCGAAAATCATGCTCTCACTCAATAAAAAAGAATTCCGGCAGTCGCTTTTAAAGACCCTCTAAAGACGGCAATGGATTAGCACCATGCCACCTACCTACAGATTTGTATGGCTGAAACCTAGAAAAAAGCTCTTCACTATACCAGTCCAGTTCCCGTGTTAGTTTAATCGCCTTTGTATGCTCCTTGCTGCTATAGGCAAATGCATTCAAGGCTTCTATGTTCTTCCAAATACTGAAAGTAGCCATCTGCAAAATTGGTACCTCACCTACCCCCTTGGTATATATAAGACCAGCATTATCTTTTAACGGTTTTTCTGAAGTAGGTACATATTTCCAAAATTTAAGCAGTTTACGTTTCCGTATCGTGGCTCGTGTAATAATAGCTAAATATGGAATTTTAGGACTTAAATTATTGGAAGATTCAAATGGTTGTTTCTTTGACCAAAATCCATGTGCCTTTATGGACCTCATGAACAAAGTCCACTGATCCACACTATGATACCTGTACTTCTCCATCAACGGTGATTCCTCGAAAAATTCAGACGCACGATTTTCTGCATCCCACACCTGCAAAAGTGCATAGGTGCTGAAATCCGCCCAAGGACTAAAACCATCTCCTTTACCGGTACCCATCAATTTGTAAAAAGATAGCCCCTTCACCGAATGCAAATGCCGATGTGCGAATTGCATCATAAAGAAAGCCCACAGTTTATGACTAAATCCTTGGTAGCGGAAGAACGTGATGGTGGTTACTTGAGACATACCTAATGAACTAAGAAGCGATCTACTTGTTAAATTTCACATCGTATTCTCTTTCATCAGGACGAGAAGAGTGCTACTCAATTTGTCAAAAGTTCATTGTTCGTTGTAACCAATAAAGCAATACAACTACTTGCTAATTTAGTTTGAACCTCTGGTGATAGATCTGGATGAATCCAACAAGCATATTTAGTTCCCTTGACTGGCATAGTTTGTATCGCTGCAATTACTTTATCGCCATCGTAGATTTCAAAGCCAAGCCAAAGTGATACCGCAGCAATAAATCGAGAGCTCTTGCCTTCCAGTTCCGTCACTGTTACCACTTTATATTCTTTTTCCCCTGCTACAATACCAGAGGTAATATTGCTCCCAGAAGACCAAGAAGTGATCAGTTTCCAGTCTTCAGAACCTGCCTTTCCTTGCATATCAGAAACCACATTGACATCTCCATTAGCGAATGTTACATTGCGAAAGAAAACCTGTGTTTCGGCAAACCTTCCTTGCTTCTCCATATTTACTTTTACCGTATCAGCTATGCTACTATTCACTAAAGTGAACCAAAGCTCTTGATTCTGAGTGGACACTTCAACATTCGCACCACCTACTGTTTTTGTCTTACTCATTCCTGCTTTTGATTCAATTACGTTAAAAGAACCGAAACTGTAATAGGGAATTGATTTAAAACCCTTCTGAGTAATTAGCTGAGGTGTTGCTGCAGCCTTAAGGTCTTCATTCACTTTCATGTATGTCTGACCAGAAGTATTCAAAATGCCACTAAATCCAACCATAAAAAGAAATAGACCTGGAAAAATATGAAGGTGTCTCATGTTGATAATTTTCAATAAAAATAACTAGGATTTGCTAATATCAAGATATTCTCAATAAAATGATTTTCATTAAAAGTACTCTTCTTAAAGGTAAAAGCTATTTCATCCTGAAGTAACACATTATTATTTGGAAAAAAGAAAAAGTTAATTTAATGTTGTACTGTATTAGTATAATAGTACAGTAAATCGATATTAATGATTAACATTAAACAACTCAATTTTAGTTACTCCAAAAAGCAGCCACCCTTGTTTGAAGACTTGGATTGTGAACTCCGCGCAGGTAGCATCGTGGGGCTCTTAGGCAAAAATGGAGCGGGTAAGACCTCCCTATTAAAAATATTAACAGGCCTTCAGTTTTCAACTGGTGGTACCATTCAGGTAAATGGACATGCTCCTAACAAAAGAGAGCCTTCCTTTCTTGAAGAACTATTTTTCGTTTCTGAAGAATTTCATATTCCTAGTATTTCCATGGAGAAGTTTGTCAAAGCAAATGCTCCCTTCTATCCTCGATTTGATCGGGCCCTTTTAGAAAGACTTATTGCAGATTTTGAATTACCTGAAACCAAGAATTTACAAAAGCTTTCTTATGGTCAAAAGAAGAAATTTTTAATCTCATTTGCACTATCTACCAAATGCAAACTTCTGATTCTGGATGAACCTACTAATGGATTAGACATTCCATCTAAAAGTATCTTTAGAAAGGTACTTGCTGGTTCGCTTGATGAGGATCAGCTTGTGATCATTTCTACACATCAAGTAAAAGATGTAGAAAATTTGATTGACCGAATTTTACTATTGGAAAAAGGGCAATTCATTTTACAAAAAGACCTGTACGACATCTCTTCAAAGCTCAATTTTTCACACAGCTCTACGGATAAGGGAGAGAACATTCTATACAGTGAAATGGTACCGGGAGGATACAAAACCATCACCGCTCAAACAGATGGAGATTCCTCAGTGGATATTGAATTATTGTTTAACGCTATCACACAAGGCAGCCAAAAAATGAAAGACTATGTCAATTAATAACACCTTCAATTGGAATCGGTTTCTGTTGGTCTGTAAACAAAACCTGATCAACAATAAGCGATTAATGATCTATGGATCCATAGGCTATATTGGAGTGATTTTCATCGTGCTCACCATCGCACGGGTAGGAAATGATTTTCAACCTTTAGAGATTCGTATTTTCTTGGAAATGATGATGACATTTATTGCCATCTTTAGCATTCTCTATATTGGCTACTCCTTTCCTGCTTTGCGAAATAAGGAAAGCAGTATTAGCTACCTCATTATGCCAGCATCTGCTTTTGAAAAGCTACTCTTTGAATTCTTCAATAGAGTAGTGCTATCATTGGTTGCGCTTCCGTTCCTATTCTGGATCGCTTTCAATGTACATGGAATTGTTTTTGAACTAGGAGCTAAAGACGAATTCAACATTATAACTCCATCAGATTTACTGGCAATGGACATTCCGCCTTTAGATGAAATATTTTGGGTTATACCTCTAATTCTCTCATGCTCATTTCTAGCGCTGGTGTTGCCTTTTACTGGAGCAGCAATGTTTTCAAAACAGCCTTTGATAAAGACCATGTTCTCAGTCGCCATAATACTGATGATCTACTTTGGAATCGTCTATATAGTCATGGAGCCATTAGGCCTAGGAAACTATGAGGTAAATGGTGATCTATTTCTGCTTCCAGAAGGTGAAAATGGCGCTCTTCGCTTTTTTAGCATATTAACATCCATTGGAGTCATAGTTATGCTCGTGGTGGCCTATCTCAAACTTAAAGAAAAGGAGGTTTAAGATGGAATTTCAAAACGGCAAAAGCATCTTTTTACAAATAGCTGATAACATCACTGACAAGGTGGTGAGTGGCGAATTCCAGATTGGAGAGAAGATTCCCTCCGTCCGCGAACTAGCATCTGATATGGGTGTAAATCCCAATACCATCATGAGAACTTATAGTGAATTACAGACCATGAACATCATTGAAAACAAACGAGGCATTGGCTATTTTGTAAATATTGATGCCAAGAAAATTATTCTTGAGAGCAAAAAGCAAGAATTTTTCAACAAGGTTTTACCAGAATTCCTTCATCACGCAGAAGTGCTCGGAATTACCTCTAATGAACTCTCAAAGCATTTAGAAAATCTAAACTCAAAATCATGAGCTTAAGCAATAAAATATTAATCATTTTTTTCGGGATCATTCTTGCCTATACATTAATGGCCTTTGTAGAAATAAGAGTTAAAGGGGATATAAGAGTATTGAATGACGAGAATTCAATTACGGAAACCATCCCTTCGGCTGGTATTAAATTCATCATACTAAGTGAAGAATTTGATGAGCGCATCACTATTTCCTCTTCCAATACACCACAAGTAATGATCAAAAGTAAATCAGGTGAACTAATTGCTAATTTAAATTATGAAATGAAAAATGACACATTGGTTTTACTGAGTTTTGAAAAGCCAGAAGAACGATATCAAATTACCATAGATATTCCAACATCAGGATTTAATGGGATTAACTCGTCTGCAGCTAGCGTTCGCATAACCGGCATAAATCAACAAAGTCTATCCATCATTCAATCAGGGGGACGAGTTCAAATTGATAATCATGTAACACTAGATAAGCTGTCTATTAAAGCATCCGAAAAATCATTTATCGAAGTGTATGATGCATCTATTGACACCCTTAGTTTAGATCTAAACCATTCCGACATAAGATTAAATTCAGTAGTTGGCAAGATTCAAGGGACTATTTCCAATGAATCGGATTTGTATTCATCGGGTGCAAATGATGTTCAGCTCATGAGAGATGCGAGCAGTAGAATGAGAATTTTCTAAAAACATGTAACTAATTATATCGATCAGCACTCTACTACACAACACAATAACCATTCATCTAACGAATCATAATTCATCTGTAAATGAATATTGAAATAAAAGGACTTTCTAAAGTTTATCCCAATGGACATGCAGCTATTCAAGATATCAACTTGGAGATTGGCAGTGGTATGTTTGGTCTGCTAGGACCCAATGGAGCCGGAAAGTCTAGTTTGATGCGCATATTAGTTACCATACAAAAAGCAACTGGTGGTTCTATTTTGATGGATGGGAAAGACATTAATACCCATCGTAATGAAATAAGACCTTTGATTGGCTATTTACCACAGGACTTTACTTTCTTCTCTAAACTGAAAACTTGGGAGTTTCTGGATTATGCCGCCAAACTTTCTACTCCATTAAAGAAGAAACAACGCATCATCGAAGTGGATCGCATGCTGGATCAGGTGGGTTTATTGGACGTAAGAGAGCGATTGGCTAACAAGCTATCTGGAGGAATGAAAAGACGATTGGGAATTGCGCAGGCATTGATTGGAAATCCGAGATTGCTAGTGATCGATGAGCCTACTACTGGTCTAGATCCAGAAGAACGAATCAGATTTAGAAACATCCTATCAGACCTAAGTCAAAAAGACGTAACCATCATTTTATCAACTCATATAGTAGGAGACATAAGCAGTACTTGCCACAACATGGCGATGCTTCACCAAGGACAAGTTGCTTTCGCCGGTGCACCAGAAGGGATGATTGATCAAGTAAGAAAACATATTTGGCAAGTGATGCTAAACGATGAAGAATTTAATGATTTGAAAAATCGATACCCTGTCATCTCCACTATTCCTACTGCAGGAAAATGGGAAACGCAACTCATAGCTAATGAAAAACCGCATGCTGACGCCTACAATATTGAGCCAAATCTGGAACATGCATATGTATATTTCATGGAAAACAAACTAGGAATCTCATTGGTATGATGTCATTGAAAAACATATTGACCATTGCCAAATTTGAGTCCAAAGTGCTTTGGAGAAATTGGTTTTTCAGAATCTTCGCCATTGCTGGCCTATTCTTTATCACCATCTTCAACATTGCTGCTTTCTCGGCGATTAGTGATGGAAGACAGTCCATGATTGGAACTACATGGGGAATGCCGTATGCAACCATGGTACTTTCAAGTATAGCACAAGCTGCTGCAGTCATTTTCCTGGCAACAGGTGTCATTCTCAAAAACAAGAAAATTGATACCAATGAGGTATTTTATGCTCGTCCCATTTCTAATTTGGATTACGTTTTGGGTAGAGCATTTGCCATCTTCAAGCTTTTCTTTTTATTGAATGTCGTGGTGCTTATTCCGATAGTCATTGTAAACATTACCAATCCACTTATTCCGTTCAATCCTTTAGCCTTTCTAGCTTATCCTTTGCTTACCAGCATACCAACAATTGTTTTTGTAACGGGAATTTCGTTTCTCCTAGTCACTCTCCTTCGAAACCAACCTATTAGCATTGTATTGCTTCTTGGTTTATCTGGAGTTGAATTGATCTATTTCCACGCAAGGTTTTACAACATTTTTGATTTTATGGCTTTCAGGCTAAACCTGCTCGCTTCTGATATCATCGGGTTCAGTAATATAGAGACCATCTTGTTACATAGAGGATCTTATCTAATTGCTGGAATCGCATTTCTATTTGCCACTTCATTCTTCTTAGATCGGTTACCTAACACACGTAGTTTTAGACCTATGGTAGGTGCATTTACATTGATCATTGGTGGTATGTCTGCTTATCTATTCACTTCGCTATGGAATCAGCAGCAAGGAATTGAAGAAGGCCGTCAAGACATGATTGAGGTAAACAACACATGGTCTGACAAATCGAATGCAGATGTAATATCAAATCATATTCAGGTCTCCCACCTAGGAGATCAGCTTTCCGCTATTTCAACGATGAAAGTCAGGAACAACACACCTCAAAATCTTTCTGAGTTATTCTTTACCCTCAACCCTGATTTGGAAGTATCCAAAGTCACTATCAATGAAAAAGAAGTATCCGTAGAAAGAAACCTTCAAGTCCTTTCAGTAAAATATGATCTTGCAAAAGGAGCTAATGTAGAAGTAAAGGTCTCTTATAAAGGATCGATTGATGAACGGATTGCTCATTTGGAAGTCGATCAAAAGAGGTACGAAGAACTGCACGAGTATTTCATCTACTCCATTGATAAAAGGTATGCTTTCCTATCTCCAGATTACGTGCTGCTCACCAAGGATGTATTGTGGTATCCAGACACTCAGATTGGATACAGCACTGCGTCTCCAGTAAAGCAACGCTCCAATTTTATTGATTTTAAGCTCGACGTAATCGTTAAAAATGGATTGTTACCAATCTCTCAAGGCGCAGTGGAGCAAGCGGATGAAAGCACCTACGCCTTTCGTCCAGAATATGCACTTCCTCAGCTCTCACTTGCGATAGGTAATTATCAAAAAAAGTCCATTAGGGTTGATAGTATAGACTATGCTATTTATCACTATCCTAAAAACGACTATTTTCAACCCTATTTTGATCAGTTGGAAGATACATTGAGTTATCTCATAACCGACTTAGCTAATTCGTATCAGCATGACCTAAAACTCCACTATCCATTCAATAGACTACAACTGGTGGAAACGCCCACTCAGTTCAGAGCATATGATAAAATCTATGAGGGCAATCAGGCATACATACAACCTGAAATGATTCTATTGCCTGAAAAAGGGGGTGACATACGAGACCTTGATTTTAAGCGTCAGTTTAAAAATATGGATAGACAAGCCAGAGAAGAAAACAGGGTGATGCAAGACAAAGAAAAGCAAGCAAGTGTTTTCAATACTGCTATTAAAAAGGTACTTACCAAACAAATTCCAGATGATTGGTTTTGGGAAGGACGAGAAACAGATGTCGCTGATTACTCTATGTTTCCGAATCTATACACGTATAATTCGGGAGTGGCAAGTGAAGATTGGATTCTTCTAAACAAAGGAATTGCTGATTATCTCAATACTAAAGTTCCAGCTAGAAACGACTATTCACGAAGTGCCAACGGAATCTCGTTTGCAGAAGAGTGTAATCAACTAATGCAAAACACAAGCCTTGTAGACTTGCTAATACAAGACATTGAGTTTGTTAAAATTCAAAAATCTGTCACACTTAAAAACGAATACCTTTTTGCCTATTTAGGTCAGTTAATTGGAGAAGAAGCATTCAAAGATTTTCTTGTAGATAGGATTATTAAAAACTCGCACAGTGTAAGTACTTATGAAGACTTCAGAAATAAAATAAAGGATACTTTCAAACTTGACATAAATCCTATCATTAAAGAAGTGTATTATGATAATGAGCAACCTTCTTTTCTCATCTCAAACACAGAAGAATATGAAATATTGGATGGCGACAGGAAGCGATTCCAGATCATTTTTAAGGCTAAAAACTTAGGTCCCAAAGATGGTATCATTAGTATCAACTTCAACGCTGAAGGAGATAGCGATAATTTCAATTTCTTCAATCAACAAAGTGGAGATGCGATTAGTGAAGACAATGGCTATCTATCACTTATTAGAAATGGAGAAACAAAACAATTTGGCTTTATACTTAATGAAAAGCCAGAAAGCTACGCCATCAATACATTGGTCTCCAAAAACATTCCTTCTATAGTTACCATTTTTCCAGGCAAAATTGATTTGAAACAAAACGCTACTCCATTTGAAGGTGATAGAATCATAGAAGAGGCAAACAATGAGACACAATACCAAGTGATCGTAGACAATGAAGACGATGGGTTTTCGACGTACAGTCCAGTCGAAGACACTTATTTGAAAGCCTATATGGATAAAAGAAATCCTTCTGATCAAAAGTACTTTGGTGTTTGGAATCGTCCTTACTCTAAATGGTTGGCTACTACAGGATCAAGCTTTTATGGTGAGTATATCCGTTCAGCGCATTTCACGCGATCTGGAAAAGGTGAGAAAACTAGTGAATGGAAACCACAATTGAGAGAGGCGGGCTTTTATGACATCTACTCCTACATGATTGGTAAGAACCAAAGCCAATATGATGGAAACAACAACGAAGGTAAAACTTATACCTATCAGTACATTATCAACCATGGCGATGGAAAGGATGAAATCAACTTTAATGTAACGAACGCTGAGAATGGATGGAACTACCTAGGCTCCTACTATTTTGAGGAAGATGGTGGAAGCATCATTCTAACAGACAAATGTGACCTAAGATCAGTCTATGCAGACGCGATCAAATGGGTGAAACAATAAAAGACAGCAATTGAAAATATTATGAAAAAACGTTCAAAAATCAGTTTTAAAAGAATCTTAGCTCTTGCTTTAGCATTCGCTATTTTTCTACTTTGGGAATCTGCCGCTGCACAGACAGTTTTGAACTTGGAAGAAGCTATTGAGATAGCAAAAACAAGTAGTCCAGATATAAAGAAGTCAAACCTCAACCTATTGAGCAATCAAAAAAGCTTGGATGCTCAACGGGCAAGTTTGAAGTCACGATTTTCATTGGATGTAACACCTATGGACTTTAATAGACAGAGGGTATTCAATGATTTTTTCTCGACATGGAATACTACGGAGGATTACAATTCCTTTGCCAATTTCACAGTCTCACAGCCAATTGCCCCTACCGATGGTACCATCTCTCTAAACAATAGATTTGGCTACAGAGACAACTTTAGTGAGGCACAAGACTTTAGAACCAAGACCTATTTCAACAACCTCTTTCTTCGATTGGATCAGCCCATCTTCACCTACAATAGAAACAAGCTTCAAATTGCTGAGCTAGAACTCAACTTAGAAAATGCTCAGCTGAGTAATGCGATGCAGTTGCTTACACTTGAACGGAACGTAACACAATCATTCTATAGTTTTTATCAGGCTCAAAATGATGTAGAAATTGCACAAGATGAATATGACAACCAGCAGGTTAGCTATGAAATCACTAAAAATAAAGTAGATGCAGATTTACTTGCCGAAGAAGAGCTGTATCAAGCTGAGCTAAATTTAGCTACCTCAAAATCAACTCTACAAAATGCTGAGGTGACGGTTAATAATGCTGCTGATGACTTCAAATTAATGATAGGAATGGATCTTAGTGAATCTGTGGCAGTTGATGTAGATATCAATTTCATAACACAGCAAGTGGATCTTAATCAAGCAATTCAAAATGGTCTGGATCAGCGAATGGAACTGAGACAGAGATCAATTGATATAGAGCGCTCACAGTTTGAGCTTATCCGAACCAATGCTTTGAATGAATTTAAAGGCACAGTTTCCTTATCACTTGGCGTATTTGGTGACAATGCACAGTTTCAAGACGTATATGAGACACCAACAAATAATCCTAGTGTTGCTATTTCCTTCAACATTCCTCTTTGGGATTGGGGTGAGAAAAAAGCCAGACTAGCGGCAGCTACAGCCAATTTAGATATCCGAGAAATTGATTTAGAAAATGAGAAGAACAACATCACCATCAATATCAGAAAGGTGTATCGAAATCTTCAAAACTTAGAGACGCAGATTGAAATAGCTCAGCAAAATGTAAAAAACGCAGAGCTAACCTATGAAATCAATCTAGAGCGTTATCAAAACGGAGATCTAACAAGTATGGATTTGAATCAATTTCAAAATCAGCTTTCCGATAAAAAAAGTGCCCTTGCAAATGCGTTGATAGATTATAAAATAGAGCTGCTAAACCTTAAAATTCAGTCGCTCTATGACTTTGAAAATAATCAACCTGTAATCCCTCAATCTTACAATTAACTGGTCGTGCCAGAACAAATAGAAATCAACTAATGAGTCTTCTAACATTTCACTTAAATGAATTTAACTCGATGAAAAAATATACTCAACTACTCTCCTTCGGTCTCTTATTCATCTTTCTCACAAGTTGTGATAATGAGCAGTCTAGAATTGACACTGAAATAAAAATCCCTGTTTCTGTGATCGCTATAAAAGAACAATCCATTTCTAATTTCATAGAAACAACAGGTACTGTTTACTCTTCCAAAGAAGCGGTAGCTAAGTCTCAGCTTTCGGGTAGCTATTTACTACAAACCAACCCTACTACAGGCAAGCCATTCGCACTTGGTGATCAAGTAAAGGAAGGACAACTGATCATCACTCTAAAAGATGCCGAGTTTCTAAATGGGCTTCAAATGGAAAGTAAGAAACTCAACTTAGAGGTTTCGAATAATAACTTAAACAAGCAGAAATCTTTGCATGAAAAAGGTGGAGTTACTATGACTGAGATA
>CAYGTD010000060.1:0-14657 GCA_964352725.1 uncultured Roseivirgaceae bacterium | reverse complement strand
CCATCATCTTCGCCACAGCTAGATAATACCGTCACTGAGGCCATAATGCCAATCAGTGTAAATGCTTTAAAATACTTCAAAATTGATTTTTTCATTGTTATGATTTTAAATTAACAGTTAAAATTAAGTAATTATTAAGTCTTGAAAGACACAACTTAAGACACATAAAATTGTTTTATAGTTCGTCTATTCGAAAAAGTTTGTGAAGTGCTTGATTTAGTAACGAATGGATTTCTATAGAAGTGTCATCAAATAAAAAAAGCCATTCCAATTTTCTTGGAATGGCTTCAGTTTTTTAGTAGTGAATTTTATTCTATTGTTAACTTGAAATCAACTGGTAAAACAACCTTACCGGCAATTGCATTACCATTCTTGTCTTTCGCAGGAGTGAATTGAAGTGATTTAATCGACTTTTCTACTGCACTAGATAAATTTTTACAAGGCGATGCAAGGAATTTGTAATCCTTGATATTACCCATTTCATCAATATTGATTGACACAATCACTTTACCTTCAATACCCTGTTCTTTTGAGATCTGAGGATATTCAATTTTAGATACTACTTCTTTGTAGTTTGAAATTTTAGCTAATTCTCCTTCTCCATTGTTCGCAGATGCTACGAAAATAAAAAGCGCCGTAATGGCTAATGTGAATACTTTTTTCATGTCTCTCTCCCTTTATATTGTCTAATGTTAACTGAATGTTAACTTAAATACGTTGTAATATTAAGTGAACTTTACTTTTAAAACAAGAAAACAACATTTTATCTTAACATTAAGGTAACATTGGAAATTGTGGATAAGTATTCTTTGTGTCTGAATCACATTGTTTTATTACCAATTATTTTAGTGGGATGTCACTAACTATCTATAAATCATCTGCAGGATCGGGCAAAACATACACGCTTGCTAAGGAGTATCTGAAACTCGCATTACGCTCTGAGGATTACTACAAAAAGATTTTGGCGGTGACTTTTACCAATAGAGCGGCGGAAGAGATGAAAGAGCGTGTACTTGAGTTTCTTATAGATATCTCAAAAGGACAGCATGAACTTATTTCGGTTCTTGCTAACGAATTGAATAAATCAGAAACTGGCGTTGTTGATGCAGCTAAGAAATCCCTTAATCATTTGCTGCATAATTATGGATACTTCAGTATTACAACCATTGATACCTTCTTTCATCGGGTTATCCGATCATTCTCACGTGAAATAGGACTTCAAGGAAGTTTTGGAATCGAATTGGACATTGATAAAGTATCCGACTTTATTACTTCAGACTTGTATCATGGAGTAGAAGACAATAACCAATTAAGAGAATGGTTGGTCGACTTTTCCATGAGTCAATTATCCGATGGAAAAGGATATGAACACAAGAAAGAGGTGAGCCAACTGGCGCGGCAGCTTTTTTCCGAAGAGTTTAAGAATTTACCCAAAGGTCAATTTGAGGATATAGATTCTAAGGATAAGATTAAAATATTAAAAGAGAAGCTCAATAAGCAACGATATGGATTTGAAAATCAATTAAAGAAATACGGACAAGAGTTTTTTGAAAAGCAAAAGACATCTGGAATTGGTCTAGATGAATTCACCGGAGGAAAGAAACAAACCATTCCTAATTTCTTCAATCGGTTGATTGACGCTGATCCAACGCTGAACAAAACAATGCTTTCCGTATCTGACGATTCATCCGCATGGTCCACAAAGACCAGTAAAATACGAGACTTGATCATTCAATTTGCTGAAAATGTGGGGATACCACTCTTACGTGAAGTCATAGAGTATGTTGAGAAAAATGAGAAAGACTATCTGACGGCAAAGGCAATTTTAAAGCACTTATTTACCCTAGGTCTAATGACTGATTTGTCACAGCGACTGCAGGAGTATAAGAAGGAAGAAGAACTCATTATGATTTCAGACTTGCCTGATTTCTTATCTCAGATCATTGATGATACTGGTTCACCTTTTATTTATGAGAAAGTGGGAAGTAGATACAATCACTTTCTCATTGATGAATTTCAAGATACTTCGAAGCTTCAGTGGAAAAACTTCAAACCTCTTTTAGAGGAGAGTTTAGCCTATGGTGGTGAAAATATTATTGTAGGAGATGCCAAGCAATCGATCTACGGATGGAGAGGTGGGGATCCATCATTATTGATGAATGGAGTGCAGCACGATTTACCTGTCGCAAAAGTAGATCCTGCAGCAGGTGTTAATTACAGGAGTGCAAAGAACATAGTTGAATTCAATAACAACCTTTTCTCCACACTTCCTGCACTTATGAGCGAATTGATGAGTGATGTCATTACCGAAGAGGAAATGAATATGATCCATTCTGCTTATGATTCAGTGCACCAGGAAGTAGCGACTAAAAATAGTAAGACAGAAGGCTTGGTTCAGCTGGAATTTTTAACAGCTGACAAAGGAGAGAGATGGAATATCCGTTCGATGGAGCGAACTGTTGAGGTCATGGAATCATTGCTTTTGGAAGGTCATCAACTTAATGATATGGCCATTTTGGTTAGATCCAATTGGGAAGCAACTCAGATTGTTAATCATGTATTGGAATATAGAAGAAATACTGACACACAAATTGAGGTAATTTCAGCTGAGGGAATGCTGCTTTCTAATTCATCAGTAGTTCAATTGATTCTATCTGCCTTCAAGCATCTACTAAACCCAGATGATGATAGTGTGATTGCCGATTTAGTGTTCAGGTATCAACAGTTAGGCAGAGGGATGAACTTCTCATCACATGATGATTTCTTAAAACTTAATGAGAATGGATTGCCAGAAGCATTTCAGAAGTACAAACAGCACTTGCTGCATTTACCAATTTTAGAATTGACTGAAGTATTGATCAGGACTTTTGAATTGAACAAAATAGATGCTGAGTTTGCCTATCTGCAAGCATTTCAAGATGCAGTATTAGAATTTAGTAAAAACCAACGATCAGATATCCGCATTTTCATGGACTGGTGGGAAGATGCTGGAGCAAAGCGATCCGTTCAATTAACTGGTGCATTGGATGCAGTAGAAGTGATCACATCGCACAAAGCGAAGGGGCTTCAATATCCTATAGTATTTGTTCCTTTTTGCAATTTCGATTTTGACAGCAAGACTCATCCTTCATGGTATGAAGCTCCGGGGGATGCTTCATTTTCTGACTTAAAAGCCTTGCCAGTTGATTATAAATCCGAACTAGATAAAACCGCATTTTCACCACGATACAAACAAGAGTTAGCCAAATGGCATCTGGAAAGCTTGAACGTGTTATATGTGGCATTTACGCGAGCAGAAAACGGTCTTTATGTTTTTTGTCAGCCGCCTCCTAAAGTGAAGCAAACCATGTATGGTAGTGCTTCGAAATTGCTATGGACTTACTTCGAAAGAAATCAAATTGATGGATGGTCTGAAGATGCTGCGGTTTTTCAGAAAGGAACTATCCCCATTAAACATAGAGAAGCAAAAAATGATCTTATTTCATTGCTTGGTTATCCCACCAATAAATGGAGTAATAAACTTTCCATAAGGAAAACAGGAAAGGCCTATTATGACGATGAAGTAGAGCAGCAACGAAATGAAGGTATTCTTCTTCATCAGATTTTATCTGAAATAGTCCATTGGGAACAAACCGATAGGGTTTTAGATCGCTATGAGAAGCGAATGGAAATTACAATGGAAGATCGAAATAGATATGAAACAACCATCAAAAATTTGTGGAACAATCCTGAGGTAAAAGGATGGTTCGAGGGAGATCATCAGGTGAAAACAGAAGTGGTGGTCTTACCGAAGGATGGGGAAACGAAGAGAATGGATCGAGTTATGATCGATGGAAAAAAAGTAAAGGTGATTGACTTTAAAAGTGGTCAGCCTAAGAAGCAAGATGAAAAGCAATTGAAAGAATACATGGTGCTGTTACAGGGGATGAGATATGAGGTAAGTGGATATTTGTTGTATTTAAAAACTGGAGAGACAAAAGCAATATGAATACTTTCCTATCAGAAGTTGCCGATCATTTACTTTCCAAACATGGTGATCACTTAGGTGATTGTACAGTTGTATTTCCCAACAGAAGAGCTGGCCTTTTCCTAAAGAAACACCTTTCTCAGAAAATTGAGAATCCTGTTTGGTCTCCGGAGGTGAAAAGCCTGGAAGATTTTCTATTTCAGTATTCTTCTATTAAAAAAACAGACACGCTTTCATTGGTGTTTGAATTGTTTGAAGCGTTCAAAAAGCATCAACCTGCGTCAGAAGGATTTGAATCCTTTTATTTCTGGGGAGAGATGTTGCTAAGAGATTTTGAAGAAGTGGATCATTATCTTGTGAATCCAAAACAGCTTTTTCATCATATTAAGAGTGATAGGCAAATAGCTGAGGACTTTTACTTCTTAGATCCAGAACAAGAAAAAATCATCCAAAAATTTTGGCAAGAGTTTTTTCCTACTGCCAGTAAAACACAAGAACAGTTTGTAGACACCTGGAAAATTCTTGCTCCAGTTTATGAATCATTTAAGGCGCGATTAAAGGAAGATCAAGTAGGCTACACTTCGCATATCTATCGTGAATTGATGGATAGCATCAAAGAGAAAAATATTAAAAATGGTCCGATTGTGTTTGCAGGATTTAATGCCTTGACACCTGTAGAGGAGTTTTTAATAAAGCATTTTGTGACCGAGTATAAAGCGGAAGTACTTTGGGATGTCGATAGCTATTATTTAGATGCTGAATTGCAAGAAGCAGGCTCGTTTCTTAGAAAGTACCAGAAAGATTCTGTTTTTGGTAAAACCTTCAAGGACATTCCCAATCGAATAACTAAAGAAAAAGCAGTTACTGTTACAGGGGTTTCGTTAGAAGTAGGACAAGCTAAGGCAATAGGTGAGCGAGTAAAAGAGCTTCTTGATTCTGGAAAAGCGATGGCAAATGAAATTGTGATCGTATTGCCGCAGGATTACATGTTGTTTCCTATACTAAATGCCTTGCCAGAAAATGTAGAGAAGCTCAATGTAACCATGGGCTATCCTTTGAAAGAAACGCCATTATTTGGTTTGCTTGAAGCAGCTTTAGAGGTTCAAGAATATAGTCAACTATCGTCGACAAATGGAATTACATTTTACCACAAGCCTACAATAGATGTATTGAGCCACCCATATTTATATAAAGAGGATAAAGATCCTTTAGATAAATTGATTAAGTCCATTAGAAAGAATAATCAGATCAGGGTCTTTCATCAGGATATTTTGGATGTCAAATCGACACTTCTCAATACCATTTTTAGACAGTTAAAAGAAGGGGAGAATCTTGCAAAATACCTACGCAGTATTGTGGAAGTACTCGGTCAGCAGGTTGTTGAGCGTTTTGGTTTAGAGAGAGAGTATTTATATCATTTTCAGCAGTTGCTTGGTCGCTTGGATGAAATTCTCAGTAAGCAGACCATTGAAGTAGAACTGAAAACATTTAAAAGCCTGTTTAGAAAAGCGGCGCGATCCATGAAAATTCCGTTCAGCGGTGAGCCTGTGGAGGGGCTGCAGGTTATGGGAGTGTTAGAAACTCGAAATCTGGATTTCAAATATGTATTCATGCTCAATATGAATGAGGACATATTTCCAGCAACTCAGCGAAATGGATCGTTCATGCCTTACCGAATTAGGAAGGCTTTCAATCTTCCCACTTTCGAAGTACAGGATGCCATTTTTGCTTACCTATTCTATAGATTATTTCAACGTTCAAAGCAGTTGAATTTTTACTACAATATGTATGCAGATTTCGGTTTGAGCGGAGAGGTGAGCCGATTTATCAGACAGATTGAGTTGGAAACAGGGTTACCCATTAAGCGACAAAAATTGAGTAACTCCATACAGGTAAAAGAGAACAAGTCTATCTCCATTGAGAAGACACCAGACATCTTACAAAAGCTAGAATATTATACCCAGCAGGGGAAAAGTAAACTCTCCGCCTCTGCGTTGAATGTCTATTTCAACTGTCGACTTCAATTTTACTTTAAGTACATCCTTAGACTTTTCACCAAAGATGAAATGAGCGATGAGTTAGACGCTCGAAATTTCGGAAACGTACTACACAATACATTGGAATATTTGTACCTGGATGCATTAAAAGGGAAGAGCAATAGAATCATTGAAAAGATTGATTTCAATAGGATTAAGGATTCCGTGGATGGAGCTATAGCCAAAGCTTTTAGGGAACATTTTGGTATGGGGGAGAAGCGCAAGTTTGAGTTGAAAGATCGTAATGTGGTCATGGCTGATCTTATCCGAAAGTTTGTAATGAAAATTGTGAATATGGATGAAGAATATGCACCATTTGAGATTGTTAGTCTCGAGAAAGAGCAAAACTACAAACGAGAACTAGCGATTGAGGCAGATGGAAAGACACATCGGATTACGCTAGGAGCTGATATAGATAGAGTGGATAAGAAAGATGGTGTAGTTAGAGTGATTGACTATAAAAGTGGAAAAGATGATAAAGAGATAGTTAGTGTAGAAAAAGTATTTGATCGATCTTCGGCTAGCGATTGGAAAGCAGGCAGAAACAAAGCAGGTTTTCAAACATTATTTTACGGATGGCTTTATGCTTCTAAAATGGGGAATGAAGATGCTATCGTTCCTGGATTGCTTAACATGTCGGAATTATTCCAACCCAATTTTGATGTACGTTTGAAAATGGGTGGACAAGCAATGGAAGACGCCAGACCGTTTTTACCAGAATTTGAAAAACACCTATCTCAGTTAATTTCAGAAATCTATAGTATGGAGCAACCTTTTGACCAAACGGAGGACGAAAGGAAATGCTCTTACTGTGATTTTAAAGGAATATGCGGGAGGTAGTTAACAGAAAAGTTCTTTTTAGGCAATTATCTAGAATGATTGAGGTAGCTTGACTTTTATTAATATTTTATTCTAATATGAAAAAATATATTAAATACTTCTTTTTGGTGATTCTCATAATCTTTATTGCCATCCAATTTTATCCTGCTCAGTTGCCGCCTACAGAGTCAGTCAATCTGCAAGACATGCTTCTGACCGAGGAAGTGTCTTTGGAGGTTATGGGTATACTTAAAACGTCTTGTTATGACTGCCATTCCAATGAAACGATATACCCTTGGTATTCAAGTGTAGCACCAATATCGTGGTGGCTTGGCGATCATATCAGACATGGGAGGGAGGAATTAAATTTTTCGGAATGGGGTAAGTATTCTATCAAACGTAAAAAGCATAAAATGGAAGAAGTAGCGGAGCTTATAGAGAGTGATGAAATGCCTCTTCCCAGCTATTTATGGTCACATTGGGATGCTAGAATAACAGCTGAACAAAAAGAATCACTAATTAGCTGGGCTGAGTCTTTGCAAATCAAATTATCAACTGAGATTAAATAATTTTTAAACATGTTGGACTAATTCCAACCCAACTTTGACGAAGTTTGATAATCGAATAGTAGCATTAGTAGATGCCAGACCATTTTTATCAAAATTTGATAAAACCTTTCTGAATTGATATCAGAGATGGATAATTTGGATCAAACTTTTGACCAAATGGCGGATGAAAGGAAATGCACTTACCGTAACTCTAAAGGAATATGCGGGAGGTAGCCTTCAAGTTAGATCCCAATCGTCAATCCAAGAGAAATAATGAGCCCTCCAGGCCTCAAAATATTAAGAATTAATTTTTCATCTGAATTTAACACTGTCCCATCATTCACCATATAAGGATCATTACCGCCTGTAGGAACGGCATAACCAGACTCTATATAAAGCAACATTCCTTCTCTCAGTTTCCAATTTTTATTAATAGTAAAATTCAGTGAACCGACTTTATTAAACGTCATGTTTACTGTTCTAGAATCACCATTGCTATCTTGTAAAGTAAGATCAAAATCACTTAGACCTGTACACAGCGAGTATCCTATCCCGAATCCAAATCCGCTCTGAGTCAAGTCTTGAAATTTTAATCCTGCGGAGAGTTTGCCACCCCAACCGCCAATCCCTGCACCTATTCTTAGTCCAATTTGTTCATTGAATGGAATAAAAGCACCAATTCCTAAGATGCCTGAGTGATTATCAATTCCTGTGCTTAGATCAAGATAGAAATTGTATGGTTTTGTGTCATTCGACATTTGCGCATTTGCAGTGAAAGTAATAAGTGTGAGAACGATCGCTACTGAGATAGATTTTCTTTTAAGACTTATATGCATTTCAATTGATTAAATAAGTACGTGGAAATTTTTGAAAATTTTACTGCAAGACTCTGCTTATTTTGAATAAAAAGCAAGTGTGAAAAAAATTAGGTATTAATTGATTTTTCAATATTTATAATTCCTCCAACTCCTCCTTAAATCCTCCACTCAAAATGGGAAAACGATAACCAGAACGAGGGTCAATATTAAATGCATCAAAGTGAAAGCTTGGAGCATATCGTTCTCTTTTCCATTGGTTTCTAGACCATAGTTGGAAGAACTTGGTGATCCAGGTAATCAATTTACTTCGATCAAATTCTACACTTAATGCTTCTAATGTTTCCTTTGGAGATTTCCTATACTGAATCGCTTGTACCTCAATTTTCATCAAAACTTCATAAGGCATTAAGTCTTCTTCATCCGTTTGATGTTGCTCTTCAGGTCTGAGTTCAGCTGTAGGTGTTAAGCTATTTACAAAAGACAATCCTTCGTATCCCAGTTCTTTTTCGGCATATTGAAGCCATTGTAAAATAAAGTGTTTACTCACTCCAGCAATAGGAGAAATGCTTCCACTTGTGTCGCCATCCATGGTCGCATAGCCAACATCTCCTTCACTTCTGTTGGACGTGGCTAGTAACAAAGCATTATTGATATTTGCGAGCATCCAAATGATAGGAGACCTTGTTCTTGCTTGTATGTTCTGAAGTGTTAAGTCGTCTTTAGTCCACTCTAGATTCCTATTTAAAACCTTCTCAATTTTGGAAGTGTAGCCAATGACTTCATCATCAATATTCCATTGATAAAAAGTAGCACCTAAGCTTTCAGCCAAGTGCTTTGCCGATTGCAGAGTCTCCTCAGATGAGTTGGTGGTTCCTTGATAAGCAGTAGTTAGTAGTTGATTTATATACTCTTTGATCGAATTTCCTTCAAGCTGGAATCCAAGCTTCCTCTGCAACTCTTTTTTACCAAGTTGTTCTAGTGCATTTTGGATGCTGTAGTGAACAAGTGTCGCGATAGAACAACTGTCTGCACCACCACTGAGGGACAGTACGAACCCTTTACTTCTACTTTTTCTTAAGTAATCGAAAAGAGCCAATGATGCAGCGTGAGTAAACTCCTCATTTTGATTCTTGAAGTCTTCTTTTATGTTCTTTTCAGCTGAATTATTTTGAAAATCTATGTCTACGAAAAGCAATCGAAAATCCTCACATCTCAACCTGAGATTACGTGCTACCAATTCTCCTTTTTGCGCAATAAGTACATCGCCATCATAAATCATTCTACCGGCCTCATTGCCCAAAAGATTGCAATAGAGATAAACACAATCAAATTGTGAGGAGCTTCTCTTTACTAACTCCTCTCTAAAAGCGGCTTTTCCGAAAGCGAAATGAGAAGCGCTCGGATTTAGAATGAGGTCAACTTTATTAGTATAACATGCAGGACGATCTTCTACCCAAGCATCTTCACAAATCTCAAAACCAATGGTGATATCATTGAGATCATAAGTAATGTGCCCAAAAGGCACATCTTTTCCTTCCAATCTTACATGTTCAATTTTTTGTGATTTCCACGGAGTGAACCATCTTGATTCGTAATGAACTCCACTGATTGCTAGTTTTTGTTTAGCATAAAAACCAACAATTTCACCATTGTGAATGAAACAAGTAGTGTTATAAATGGCATTATCTATTCTGTAGGGCAGCCCCACAGTTACAGCAATATTGGTCATTTCAGGAGCAATCTGCAAAAGCCATTCAAGTGCTTTATTAGTCAACCATTCATTAAGAAACAGATCTTCGCAACCATAACCTGTAATGCACAACTCAGGAAGACATAAAATATCAACTCCTTCTTGCTTTGCCGCAGCTACAGCATTGCGAATGTTTTGAATATTATGTTCCCAATCTATTGGTGTTTGATTGAGGCAGACTCCACCGATTCTAAGCTTTTTGCTCATGCTGCTAAGATAACTTTCCTTTAAATGTTGATGGATTTATAAGCAGATAGTTTTTGAAAATATTTTGAAGCTTCTTTATATAAACCTTTATACTTTAACTCAAGAGGCCTACTACTTGTTTTTTGTTTTGAAAAACCTGTTGTCTCATGAACGTTTTTATACCAATAGGGAGCCCAAACTCCGTCTTCTGGTATGGGTCCTTTTTTCCATGAAAGCATCTTAGATGTAAAAGGAATTTTCAGTTGTTCGCATAATTGTGTCAGGTATGCTTTTGGATCAATTAGAAGATCATTTGAGTCAATGATGATAGGGGAGTGTTTACTGTTTTCTTGGCAATATTCGAACAATTCGAACTCATGTTTCAGTCCAATATCATCAATGGTAGGATGCTCTATTACTTGCGCAAAAGAGGCAATCAGTTGTTTTGGATCTCTAATTAGAAAAACACAATGATGATCATTTAGGTATTTCCAATCAAATCCAGTGTGATGATGAGCCATGTTCTTAACAAAAACGAGATGGTGCTCGTCTGCTAGGTTTGAAATTTGATTAATGATCTCTGAGGGATTGGAACTCATACTAGCTATCGTTTCAGCTCCTCCAGGATGATCTATCCCGGTTTTTTTTAAGTAATATCCATAAAGTGGCTCATCCATTACTTTGGTATCATTTCTTTGAGCGAAAGAATACATTAGTGCAGTTGATATATTGCGAGGACTAGAGATTAAGTTAATGATCATTCTCAAATATAATTTGTTATGTTTTGTTCTTTTCACAGCTTTGCGACAATAATGAAGTAGCATTTCGTTACTTCATTGAAAAGAAAATTCTTTTGATGAGTAAAATTCCTGTATTAATTATATTCTTGGTTGTTTCCTTTTGTGGGTATTCTCAAAACACACGAAATGTAGCAACTCCAAAACCTCCAGCTCCACAGTATCAAAGTGCTAAAAAACAGAAAAAAGGATTTTTCTCCTTCTTGAAAAGAAAGAAATCTAAAAAGTCTGACATTGAAGCGTTCAGGGATCGAATAAGTGCTGTTTACAAGCAACGTGAGAAAGAGGAAAGAAAGGCAGATAAGCCTCAGTATACGGATTCATCCTATTTTGGACATAAAAGGCCACCCAAAAAACGTCCGCCAGGGAAACAGAAATTTTGCAAAGTATGTAGGATTAAGCATTAGTTAGCAAAAAAAGTTGACTTTCTACATTTTTATCATTTCGAACGTAGTGAGAAATCTTCTTCCATATTGCTATCAGTTCTAGGTTGAAATGATAATATACGTGAAAGTTGGATTAAGCTGCTTTAAAAAGCTTTTGTGATCTCAGCTTCAGGTTGAAGTGATTAAGGATTCCTCGTCTCAAAGATTGTACTAAGAATGTGTTATTTACCTCTGAAGAGGAAATAGCATACTTAATAATGGGTCGTTGAATTTCTTTAATCGTGGAAAGTTTTTCAATCCACTTAGCATACGTTGTTTTCCATTCTTCGTCGTATGCTTCTAAATGAGAGCGACCATCCCAGCGAATCTCTAGTTGATTATCACCATGAAAATAGCGATAAGTTGCAGCAAGAATATCATAGTTGTCTTCTAATAAAGATTTTCCGAGATGAATCTTAGATTTCAATTCAATAATGAAATCGTCCTCTAAACCCATTGGATTGTGCTGGTAGTTGTAAGCAACAAGTATTTGACTGAGCCAGTCATTCAATAAGCTTTCTTTAGAAAAAGCCTGAACCGATTTTAACAAGTAGTTCTTGTCTTGCTGAAAATATTTTTCTTCGATAAGCACTGTGCGAAATTAGCTAAAAAAGAAGGTAATGAGGTGTTTTAAGAAATTTTTCAATGTATTGAGCAAAAAAAAGGGTAACAAAATGTTACCCTTAAATTTTATTTTTATGAATTTCTCATCTCCCAAAAGAGAACACCCATGGCTCGTCATATAATCCACTTGTTCTTCCCGCAGGATCATCAACTGTGAAAGTAAGAGAAAGTGTAGTTCCACTCACTGTAACAGCCATCTCTACATCGCCAGCTGAACCTCCTGTTCTTACAATGGTTCTTCCATCAGTACCAGCTTTGAATGACCAAGAACCTGATGATGGCATTACATCTTCATATCCTTCAGGAGTTCCTGAAGTAGAGTAACCACCACTTCCATCTCCATCTGCATTTCCTGTCAATGTAATTGTAAAACCACTCCAATCTCCTTCAGGAGTTCCTGCATAAGTTGGAGAGCCAGTTACTGGCCAGGCACCAGTGGTTAGAAGTGCAGCTTGTAGTTCTTCCGCAGTTGGTGCGGGATCATCTCCGTCTCCACCACAGCTCATGAAAATAACTAATGAACCAAATACTAAGGCAGCTAGTAAGTTTGATAATTTTTTCATAGTTGTTTTGATCGTATTGTCTTTTTAAAATTGTTAGGACTTTTCAAAAGTATTACTTTTCACTTTTATTACCTAGTAAACTTTAAAAAGCTGATAAAATTATAGATTAATTGATTTTATTTCAATTGAATGACCTGATCACAAAGTGAAACTTCCTCCTTTTGATTGGATGCTAAGATAATTAGGCGGCTCATTTTAATTTTCCCGAACTCTTTTGAAAACCAATGGATACCCTCTTCATCTAAATTTGAAGTTGGCTCATCCATCAATAAAATATCATTTTCAAAAAAAAATGTCGTTATAAGTTTCACCCGCTGCTTCATACCAGTGGAAAAGTCAATAATCGGTTTTTCTAAGTGTAGTGAAGCAGACTCAGCCATTTGTTCATAGTCACATGTTGGCTTTTTAAACTGGCTATGAAATTCTAGAAACTCTAATAATGTAAACTCTTCTATCAATTCAGTGTAGGGGCCAATTAGATTTATGGTGGCATTTGAATCATCTATTTTAATATTGTCAATGAATATTTCACCGTGAGATGGGGTTAGAAATCCTGAAGCAATTTGCAGTAAAGTAGATTTTCCTGCTCCGTTTTTTCCAGTTATTACTGTTGGAATTCCTTTGTTTACTTCAAAGTCTAAGTGGCGGAAAATCCAGTTTTTTCCAAACTTCTTTCCTATTTCTTTTCCTGATAATATCATTTTAACTGAATACAGATTTAGGAGCACACAAATAATGTTTTTTCACAATCTTACTCATTGCCTTTATGTTAGGTAAGTCCGTCGCATTGACCACATCCACAACTTCTCCTGATTTCATTAAAATATTAATGGATTGCCCAGTAACAATATATGCTGAGTTACTTACTGCTCCTTTTTTCACAAAATAGGAAGCGTCTTTTTCCGAAATATTAAAATGCTTTTGTGCTTTTAAAATAATTGATTGCTTCTTTTCCTTACTAAATGGATCATTGGAAAATTCAATGCCGAATAGTCTTCTTCCAAGAAGCATCTGACTTAAATTCCTCAAAACAAAATCATCATGTTCTTGCCAAAACTTAAGGGAACCCCAAATGTCATTATCATCTAATAGTGAATAGACCTCTAGGATATCGGCATCTTCTTCAAATTCCTTAGCTGTAATGTCTTGTTCCAAAAAAATACTTAAGGCCGGTGTTGCCATTATTTTTTCTCCAGCTTGTGTTAGTTTTTTGGCTCTTTTTATCAACTCAATAAGCATTACCTCAGCACTCACTGCTACTTTATGCAAATAGACCTGCCAGTACATAAGTCTTCTAGCACTTAAAAAATTCTCAATACTATAGATTCCTTTTTCCTCAACTACTAAATTCTCATCCGATACATTCAGCATTTTAATAATCCTCTCAGAACCTATGGATCCCTCTTGAACACCAGTAAAAAAACTATCTCTTTTTAAGTAATCTAATCGGTCGATATCTAGCTGGCTAGAGACAAGTTGGTGGAAAAAAGGCCGAATGTATTCTCCTTTAAAAATGCTAATCGCCAAATCAAGTTGGCCATTGAAATCTTTATTGAGTCGCTGCATCATCCATAAGCTGACCTGTTCATGGCGCACGTCTTTGAATAGAGAAAACTCTAGCGTGTGTGAAAAAGGGCCATGACCTAAATCGTGTAGTAGAATGGCAATTAAAACTGCATCATGTTCCTCAGTTGAAATCTCAATATCTTTTCCTCTCATAGAAATAAGCGCTCTACTCATGAGGTGCATCGCACCCAAAGCATGATGAAAACGAGTATGCAATGCGCCAGGATAGACAAAGTCAGTTAGTCCTAGCTGCTTTATTCTTCTGAGTCGCTGAAAATACCGATGCTCAATAATGTCAAAAATGAGATCGTTAGGTATGTTAATAAATCCATAAACAGGATCGTTAAGAATTTTCTTTTTATTCAATTATGCAGCGTTTAGTCTATTATCAGCCAAATTATGGATTGGTTTATGAGAGGTTAGTTCAACTTTAGTCGATAACTTTCCAAATCTATGCAGCAATTTAAAATCTTATGGGCGGACGATGAAATTGATTTACTCAAGCCACATATTTTATTCTTAGAACAAAAGGGTTATTTGATGACTCCTGTCAACAGT
>CAYGTD010000059.1:0-14709 GCA_964352725.1 uncultured Roseivirgaceae bacterium | reverse complement strand
TTGGTTAATAAGAAAGTGTTTATTAACTGAGTTTAGATACTACACCTCTTTTGAAAGACCCGTTTTATACGGGTCTTTTTTTTGTTTCTTATGTTGTAATCGATCTATTTTAATCGATGAAATTCTAGATTTTAGTTTATACGATAGAAGTAGTCTACTCTACTTCATGTTTATTTTACGATTTTTTCAAAGCAAACTTGGAGCTTATTCAAACGTAATGATGTCTCCTTCTTTTATGATGTTCTTTTTTGTCAAATCGCCTTTTGCGGGACCAGATATTCGTTTTCCATCATTGGTAAAGGTTGAACCATGACAGGAGCAGTAAAAAACACCGGAATACGTCCATTTATCAGTACATCTTGCATGAGGGCAGACGCTTGAAAAGGCCCGTATGGTTCCTTCTACATTCACTAAAAGTATATCGGCGCTTGGGTGTTTGATCCATCCTCCGTTGGTATTAAGTTTAGAAAAAGTAGGATTACTCAAATCAACTATCAGTTCACCTGGTTCAGGGTCATCTTGGTCACAACTTGCTAAAACAGTTGATAGACCTGTAAAGATGATTAGTGACCCATAGCTCATTTTTGTAATGAACTCTTTTCTAGACATGCAGTTGTCGTTTTTACCTTCCATAATTTTAGTCATTTATATGCTTCAGCAATGTCACAATTCAGGGTTATGATTTTGTACTAAATATAAAATTGAACCAATAGAGGAATAGAATTCACTAAGTGTTATGTAGTAGAATGACAGATAAAGAGATATTAGGGATAATAGAGGCAGTTGCTGCTTTTCACTTGATTATTTCTGGGATATTTTTACTCCTAAAGAAAACCAAATCAAAAAAAGCGTTTTTATCACTAGCCTTCTTTCTTATCATTTTAGGAGTGCATTTTTCATTGTTGTTCTTAGATATGCTTTTGGGTGTGGGTATTCCATCAATAGTATCGTCAGCATTTCTTTTTTCATACGGACCACTTTTATACTCTTTTTCAAAAGCTTACGCTAAGCAGGAATCAGTATTAAAGAAAGACATTCTTTACAGCTTATTGCCATTTGTTTATCTCACTTTTTGGAGCCTTTTTCTATACAAAGAAAATGCTTCGTTCTTTGAAGATAATGTATCAGTTCCTATCTACGCTTCCAATTTTCTTTTCACAGGTTATGCCATTTATATAGGGATTAATTCATCATTAAAACCGATTGAAAAGAAATTTATCGCATTTATTAGTGGTTGTTTTTTTGCGATGCTTTTGATTTTTTTTTCGATGAGTATTTTTTTGGAGCTGGGTTATACCAACATTTATATGCCTTTCAAATTGGCTTTTCTTGCGATTCTGCTATTGCTTGCGGAGGGTCTTATGATAATCTTCATTAAGTTTCCACAAGTACTTGTAAACACGAAAGATTTAAGGCTAAAAATTAAGCGATACGAAGCTCCATTATATGATAGCTTAAATAAAGGGTATGATGAAAAAGTTATTAGAGCTCTTCAGTCTTATGTGTTGGAAAGGGAAAATTATAGGGAAAACTTGAGATTAAATGATGTTTCTGAATCTATTGGGTTTCCTTCTTACGACCTCTCAAAAGCAATTTCAAGACAATTACAAATGAATTTTAATCAATATATCAATCAGATAAGAATTAATAAATCCGCCGAATTGTTGAGAGACCCGAAATTTAAAATTTCAGAAGTAATGAATCAGGTTGGTTTCAACTCCAAATCCAGATTTTTTCATGTATTTCAGGAGAAATTCGGAACCACTCCTAGAAACTTTCAAAGGAACTCTCAATAGATAGTATCCTTGATTTAACCCAAAATTCTCCCAGGCAATAAAAATAGAGCTTTAATAAACTGAAGAACTCCCTCTACAGCAAAACCTAAAATCCTGAATGGAAGTAGGACAAGCCAAATGATGGGGTAAAAAAGGAGTACAACTAATGCAACAGGCCAGCAGATAACTAGCAGAATAAACCAGAGTAGTAATTTCATACTGATCTAACGATTTGGAATTCATATGAGTTATCTGGTCAGAACCGTACAAAAAGTAGCGCTAAGCGTTCGGATTTGAGCAGTTTAAAGCTACTTCTCAATCACCTTTGGCCAATTGGATTCTCCTTGCCTAATAAGATTAGTTTGATCCGCCTCCCACTGTTCTTGAATTTTCTTACTGTAATTCAAGTATAATTTATCATTCACAATTTTCCATGCTTCAGGATCAGACTTGTAGGTATAGCCTTGCGAAACAGCATATGCACAATAGCCACCAAATTGTGGAGCATACTTTTCGGGACTTTCTTTGAATACATTCAAATTTTCACTCGATGCAAAAGACCATGTGGTGTTATTCCAATCATACGTGAATTCATCCGAACCCTTTACTGCTTTACTTTCCTTGAAATAAGCAACAGGATCATATCCTTCGATGGCACCTGAGTTAACACTGTAAACAGGACCTTTTTGAGCAGCCACAATAAAGAAAAGAGACAGGAGTAAAATGGATATTGAAAATCTCATCTGTCTAATTTAGTTGGATTCGCTCTTAAATGCATTTTATAATGTCTCCTAGGGAATAAGAGATGGGGGGATTTTCTTCGAAAGCGATTTATCTTATGTCTCACCTTAGAAGAGTATCTTATCGTCTCTTATTAAGTTTACATACATGGAGTGGATAGGTAGGTTTGTAGAAAAATTCAATTTAGATTCTGAAGGCTCTGAGAAGCTGCTTTTCACCATAGTAGCATTGCTCCTCCTTTATGTAATTCGGTATTTTTCTCTAAAGATTATTTTTCGAAGAATCGATGATGAGAAATATGAGGGAAGGTATTTGTGGAAACGAGGGGTAAAAAATGTGTACTACATATTGGTCATTATCATTTTGGCTCTTATTTGGTTTGACAGAATTGGCTCGGTGGCTACATTTCTTGGACTGGTATCAGCAGGTATCGCAATTGCCCTACAGGACCCTTTGGTCAATCTTGCAGGATGGCTATTTATCATTATCAGGAAGCCTCTAAAGCTAGGTGACCGTATTCAAATCAATGGGGTTGCTGGAGATGTAATCGATGTGAGGTTTTTTCAATTTACAATCAATGAAATTAATAATTGGGTGGATGCAGACCAAAGTACCGGACGAATAATTCATATTCCGAATGGGTATGTGTTTAAGCACACTCAAGCCAATTATCATCAGGGGTTTCCTCATGTTTGGAATGAGATAGGTGTTCTAGTCACTTTCGAAAGCAACTGGAAAAATGCGGAGCAGATATTAAACGACATTGTTAAGAAGCATTCCGAAAAATTCAGCATTTCTGCTAGGAAAAAGCTACTTGAAGCAAGTAAGCAATTCATGATCTTCTACCGGACGCTCACTCCTATAGTATATGTTTCTGTAAAAGATAGTGGTGTGATGCTAACGATGAGATATTTGATACAGCCTAGAAATCGCAGGTCTTCTGAAGATACAATATGGAGAGATGTCCTTGATGCCTTTGCTCAAAATAAAGACATTGATTTTGCATACCCGACTAACCGTATTTACTACAATTTGCAAGAGGGTAAGAAAGGCACAGCTAAAGAACCCAACTTTCCCAACGACTCGCCAATACCATAAATTCTATTTCGTATTTGCTTCTTTAGGTATCCCTTCTAAGAGACATTCTACAGAAGTTATTTCTTTTTCTCTGCATTGTTGTTTTTCAAAAGGACATACCCAAAATCTGAAATTCTAAATTCTGGTTTTTCCATTAAAGTCAACTCTTGAAAAGAAGTAGTAGGTTCAATTTTCACCTTTTCCTTACCAGTCCTTACTATAACAGTGAAAGGAAAATCATCTTTAAGTGGTGAAGCCCATTTATAAGAAAGTGTTGATTGAATGGAATCATATATATACTCTAGGGTTGGCGGCTCTGCAAAATTCAAATACATATTGAAGAGAGGTGTTAGGTCTTGTCCTGCTTTCTTAGAGAAGAATTCAATCAATTCAGCACTTGTAATATTTTGTCTTTGAAATTCTGCAAGAGCCGATTTAAGCATATCAAAAAATAGTGGATCATTGTCTAATTGCTTTCTGACAGTATGCAATGTCATAGCACCTTTGTTATATATATCTCCATCTTTTGGGCTAACCCAGCTATTGTATCGGACGCCACACGGTTTGATGATTGCACGTTCATTGTCTACACGTTTCGCCATCCAATCAATATAGCGGCCGTAAGACTTCTCATTACCATAAATCTTTTCAATTACTAAAGCTTCAGAGTAGGTTGCAAACCCTTCGTGTATCCACATATCACAATAGTCATTGCCAGTGACTAAGTTTCCCCACCACTCATGAGCTAACTCGTGCGTCAAAGTACTGTTGATATGAATGGTGTCATTGAGCTGAATATTGTTCCACAAAATAGAACCCATGGAAATAGCAGATTGATGTTCCATCGCAGATCCTCCCAAAGTAGACTGAATGATTTTACATCCGTCACTCCACCATGGAAATACACCGTATAGCTCTTCCAGCTTCTCCATGTGTAGCATTGTTTGTTCATAGAATGCGGTGATAGTGTCCTTATCTTGTCTTAAACCATATATATCAATGACCTGATCTTGTCCATTGATGTCTTCATACTCCTTTTGGATTTTTACAAAATCCCCAATATTGAAGGAAATGTTGTAAATGTTAATTGGATTGAGGACTGACCAATGATAGGTATGAAAGTCTCCTTCATTGGTTAGGCTATCCAATTTGCCATTGGCAACTGCCACTAAATCTTGTGGTACGGATACTCTAATAAAGCATTTCTCAGGTTCCTCATACAATAGCTCTTTGCAAGGCATCATAAAATGTGCACCTATGCCCTCTGTTTGAGTCGAAATCCAAGGCTTTCCATTCTTGTCTTCTTTCCATTGAATAGGTCCCTCATGAGCAATATGCGTTGGCTTTCCTCCATAAGAAATGCTCAAAGTGCCATAGGTATTGGCTCTGATTTCGTCTTTGAAGTAGATATATAGAAGATCGCCTTTATGCTTCCATTTTTCGACTGCAAGGTCAGAATCAATTTCCCTTACTTTCAACTTCTTTTGAAGATCAAGCATGATGACTTGTTGATTCTGTTCCATCACAAAATCAATTTTCATAACAGATTCTATCTTTTCTGTTTCTGGAAAAACGGTGATTGCCCAATCATAAGTGATGATATCATAGGCTCTAAATTCATTGGCTTCACCTTTGAATCGATTCTTATCAGAAAACTTGGGGAATCCTGTTTCCTTTTTTGAACTAAAGTACTTGACCAATGGGACGTATCTGCAAGAGAAAGAAGTAATGCAAAGAGTAAGAATAAGGAGTGTTGATTTTTTGAGGGTCATGTTTTTCAGGTTTAGTTGGAGGATTCAACTTTAGTCAAGTTAGTTGCATTACAAGACTTCAAAAGTAAATGAAAAGACATTTTCTTAACCTTTTGATACCATGTTTCGTATTTGTAGAGTAGGTTGTTCTACATTTATGAAAAAACTATATGAAAGGGACGCAGTTAGGCGAATTTGAAGAACTTATTTTATTGATTGCTGGGGTTCTATATCCAGATGCTTACGGACTCGCAATCATGCATGAGGTGAAAAAGCAAACCAAAAGATCTGCTGCTATCGGGGCTGTACACTCGGCGCTTAGCAGATTAGAAGAAAAAGGGTTTGTCAAGTCTCACCTAGACGAAGCGACCAATGAACGAGGAGGTCGCAGAAAAAAGCTTTATGAGATTACCGCCAATGGAAAAATGGCCATTGAGCACAATCGTTCACTAAGAAACTCCCTATGGGATAAGATTCCGGAACTCACCTGGCAAAATATTTCATGATGTCGAGCAGAAAGAAAGAACAGCATCACAATCCGCCTCGATTAGCAGAAAAATTCTTGGATTGGTTTTGTAAAGACGAATGGCTCGAACCCGTAAAAGGTGATCTCTACCAACAGTATCAGATAGATCGCTCCAGTCGTAGCAAATGGTTTTCCAAACTCAGGTATTGGCTAAATGTATTCAATTTCTTAAGACCATTTGCACTAAAAAAACTAAGAATTACCTCAAACTATTATGCTATGCTCAAAAACATCATCATCATTTTTTTCAGACAGCTAAGAAGAAATCCTGCCCAAAACGCAGTAAACATTTTTGGTCTGTGTATTGGATTTTGTGTTGTTTTCTTGACCATGTTATGGGTAAACCATCATTTGAATTTTGATCAGTTTCATAGGGAAGGTGATGAAATATATACCTTGATGACCAACAGTCATGGAAATGACGGTGAAGTGAGAACAACGAGCGGTGGAATTTATGAGGTCATGGAACAGGCAAAGGAGCAAATTCCAGAAATCTCTAAAGTCTCACGCGTAATTTCGAACTGGAGATGGCCCTCGGAGCAGTGTCTGAAAATAGATGAGAATGAGCAGTGCATTTATAGCAAGGGAATGTTTGCGGACTCCTCTTTTTTTCAAATTTTCAACTTTGAAATTATCAGTGGAGATCGCAACCCCATTCTAAACCCGAATAGCATCGCTTTATCTGAATCGGTAGCAAAAAAACTATATGGCAATGACGATCCGATAGGCAAGACATACTTGGTGGATAATCATTTTCCTGTCTCGATTACTGCTATTTACAAAGACATTCCATCCACATCTTCCATCCAGTTTGAGTTTATTGGTCCACTTAGCCTAGCTTATTCACTTTGGGGGCAGAAAGAAGAGAATATGAAAGAATACTCTTTCATTACTTATGCAAAACTGAATAGCTCTGCTCCAGAATTGGTTCAAAATCAAATCAATGAACTTTCGATTAGCGAGAAGTATGAAAATCTAGATTTTGTACTACATCCTCTAGAAAAAATTCACTTGTATTCTCGTTTCGAAAATGGTATTCCAAAAGGTGGCCTCATTGACTACATCTACATCATTGGCTTGTTTGCACTCTTTATTCTTACCATGTCAATTGTCAACTTTATTAATTTAACTACAGCACAGTCATCGATAAGGGGAAAAGAAATAGGAGTGAGAAAGGTAAATGGTGCCAGCAAATCGATACTTCATTTTCAGTTACTTTTTGAAACCTTCTTGAAGGTAACCATTGCCGCATTGGTGGCACTCCTGATTGCTTATTTGGTGTTACCAATGCTGAATAATATCATAGATGAGCAATTGCAATTTGTTATTACTCTTCCCTTGCTGATAAACATCATCGTTGTAATTATTCTTACAACCATTCTTTCGGGGTACTACCCCGCTATTGTGATGAGTCGATACAATCCAATTCAAATACTTAAAAACCTTCCTTTGAAAGGAAACCATAAAGGAGGTGTAAGGAAATGGTTGACCATTATTCAGATCAGCATCTCTGGAATCATTGTGATCCTAACCACAGCATTTTACCTTCAGCTTAATTACATTCAAAACAAAAGCGTAGGATACGATAGAGAGGGAATAATGATGTTGGAGCCTACTTATCGTCACATCAAAGGATTTGAAAGTTTTACTGCAGGTCTGCTACAACATCACCAAATCAAATCGATTGGTATTAGCAATACCAACATGGTTAATGCTGATTATGCAACTGATCAGGTGAGTTGGAATGGAAAAAATGATCAGGAAAAAGTATTCTTCAAGTTGATTGGAGGAGATAATGGACTTTTTGATGTGTTTGAAATTGATTTTTTGGAAGGATCTGGTTTCAACGACAATGATACAATCGATCAAATAGTTCTTACAGAGTCAGCGGTTAAAACGATCGGATGGGAAAATCCAATTGGTAAAACAATTGACGTATTTGGTCAAAAAGGGAAAGTTTCAGGAATAATAAAAGATTTCAATACTGAATCGCTACATGAAAACATGGTGCCAACCATCATGTATCAGATTGCTCCTCAAAACTCCGGCACCTTTTATATTCGATATGATCAATCTCAAGCTCTTACATCAATTGAGCTAATAGAGGAAGAGTATAATAAACTAGAACCTTTTTTCAATATGAAGTCCAAAATCTTGAATGATGAATACCAGAAGGCATATAAGGATGAAAAAATAGTCAGTAAGCTTTCTTCAATCACAATGATCGTAGCTTTATTTATTGCAGCAATTGGTATTTTGGGTCTTTCCACTTTTAATATTTTAAAAAGATACCGAGAGATTGGTTTGAGGAAAATTTTTGGTGCTACCCGATTTCAAATCATCCAAATTCTATCTAAGGATTTTGTCATCATTGTGGTTTTTGCCAATCTGATTGCATGGGCGTTCAGTCTTTGGGTATTGGATGAATGGCTCTCAGGTTTTGCGTATCGAATAGAAACACCTTATGAGTTGCTGCCGATCAACCTTGGCATCACGCTCATTTTGATTTTGGGGTTAGTAGCTTATCAAGCACTTCGGGTATCTAAACTGAATCCATCAGATGTTGTAAGGAATGAGTAAAAGGCAGTTGCGACTTAAAGAATTTCGACAATATGCTTAGCAATTTTACCGGTACCATCCAAAATCTGATGGCGACAAGAGGTGCCAGACGCTACAATGATGGTTTCCTCCTCGGCTTCTCTTACTTTTGGAAAAAGAACGAGTTCTCCAACTTTCATCGAAACGTCAAAATGCTCTTTTTCATACCCAAAAGATCCTGCCATTCCGCAGCATCCACTAGGGATCATTTTCACCTCATAATTCTCAGGAGCAGATAAAATCTTCTTGGTTGGTGTCATGGATGACAATGCTTTTTGATGGCAATGTCCATGAACAAGAATTTTCTTTTTTTCTAAAGAGAAATCAGAAGAGGTTAAGTTTCCAACGTCCAATTCGTTGGCGAGGAATTCATCGATTGTGAAGACGGATTTGGCTACTTGTTTAACCTTGTCTTGATCCTCATCTCTCAATAAATCAGGATATTCATCTCTGAATGTAAGAATGGCTGATGGCTCTACACCAACCAAAACAGTGTCTGAATCTAATAGAGGATGAAAAGTAGTCACGTTTATCAGCGCCAGTTGCTTTGCTTCTTTAAGCATCCCTTTGGACAAGTATGCTCTTCCACTTGGTTCATGAGACACTTCTTTCACTTCATATCCTAATCGATCCAACAACATAATCGCTTTCTTTCCTATCTCAACATCTAAGTAATTGGTAAACTCATCAAAGAAGAAATAGACCTGCTTCTTTGTGGTACGATGCATAGATCGAAACTTCTTTTTATACCAAGTTCTCAAGGTCTGAGGAGCCATTTTTGGAATGGAACGCTCGGAAGCAAACCCCAACATGGGTTTAGACAGATTTCTGGTCAAGTTAAAAGCCCATGGTGCAGCTTCAAATCGCTGCATGCTTTTCGAAAAGCCAGCAATCATCTTTGTTCTGAAAGGAATGCCATTCGTTTGGTATGATTGATACTGCCATTCTGCCTTTAATTTAGCCATATCCACGTTGGATGGACATTCGGTTTTGCAGCCCTTACACGAAAGGCACAAATCCATCACCTCTTTTATCTCTTCATGTTCAAAAGGATTCACTTTTTCTGGACGTGTCAAAAACTCTCTTAGAACATTTGCTCTAGCACGTGTAGTATCTTTTTCGTCTCGTGTCGCTTGGTAGCTTGGACACATTGTGCCACCAGTAAGTTCTGATTTACGGCAATCTCCCGAACCATTGCAAAGCTCAGCAGAACGAAGGATGCCTTGATCTTTAGAGAAGTCAAAAGCGGTATCAAATTCTTTGGTTTCCTGATTCTTTTCATATCTAAGAGAAGTGTCCATAGGAGCTGTATCAACAATCTTCCCTGGATTGAAGATGTTATTGGGATCCCATGCTTTTTTAACCTGCTTGAGCAACGCATAATTTTCCTTTCCAATCATTTGAGGGATGAACTCACCCCTCAATCTTCCGTCACCGTGCTCTCCCGAAAGGGAGCCTTTGTATTTTTTCACTAAAGTCGCAATCTCTTCTGCGATAGTTCGGAAAAGTCTGACTCCCTCTTCAGTTTTCAAATTGATTATAGGTCGCAAATGCAGTTCTCCTGATCCTGCATGTGCATAATGCACACTATAGAGATTGTGCTTTTTTAGAATATCATTGAATTCCGCAATGTATTGTGGTAGCTCCTGCACATCAACGGCTGTGTCTTCAATCACCGGCACAGGTTTTTCATCTCCTGGAATATTGGATAGGAGTCCTAATCCTGCTTTGCGAAGCGACCATACTTTGGACATTTTATCACCTTTCACTACAGGAAAAGCATACCCTAGTTTTTTCGATGTGAGATCTGCAAGGAGAGAAATCACTGCTTTTTCAACAGCCACTTCAGTATCTCGGATCAGTTCTACAACTAAAACGGCTTTAGGATCACCCTCCACGAAAAAGCGATTCTCCCTATGTTCTTTATTTCTTTTAGTAGCCTCGAATATGTAATGATCCATCAGCTCACAGGCATGAGGATGATGCTCTAGTGCAACAATATTTGCTTTTAGTGATTCGTCAATACTATGGCAATGGATGCAAATCAGTCTTTTATGATCAGAAGGAAGTGGAGTTAGTTTGATTTTGGCAGCTGTGATGAAAGCCAATGTTCCTTCAGATCCAGCAATGAGAGAACAGAAATTAAAAGGTTCTCCATGCGGATTGAACGGCTGCATTTCTGCTAAAAGATCTAACGCGTAACCCGTGTTTCTTCGTGGAATATTGGGCTTTGGAAATTCTGTTTTTATGCGATCTACATTTTTTTCATCCAGAAGGATATCTGAGATGTTTTGATAAAGCTCTTTTTCTAGCAGTCCATTTCCTCGCAGCTCTCCATTTTCTGTAAAATGAACTTCTGATCCATCAGATAAAATGGCCTTAATCTCTGTTAGATGTTCTCTTGTGCTTCCATAGACTACTGAGTTCGACCCGCAGGAATTGTTGCCAATCATACCTCCAATCATCGCTCGATTTGCTGTAGACGTTTCTGGTGCGAAGAAGTAACCGTGCTGAGCAAGTTCTCTGTTGAGTTCATCACGAACCACACCCGGCTGCACCCAAGCATATTCTTCTGCTGTGTTAACTTCTAATATCTGATTGAAGTACTTAGAAACGTCCACAACAATTCCGTCTCCCACCACTTGTCCTGCGAGGGAAGTACCAGCAGTTCTTGGAATCAATGATGTCTTGTTCTCATTGGCAAAGTGAATGAGTTTCTGAATGTCTTCTTCGGTTTTGGGTATAGCGACAGCTAAGGGTACTTCACGATAAGCAGACGCATCCGTAGCATAGATTCGTTTGACTGATTCATTGGTGAAAAGCTCACCTGACAACTTCTTTTTAAGCCCCTCAAAATCCATGGTTCAAACCTAATGGAGAAATTTATGAATAGCACGTATACACTCCTGTCTTCTCGACTATAAGTAGAGATATTTAAAAAATAATGCGGTATCTAGTGGATATATTTCTCACTTCTTTCGAAATGACAATAACGTAGAGATTTAGCCTGAGATGAGGTGGTCTTGTTATTCAAAAGCTAGAATACGCTATACAGAAATAATTTCCAAACCCCATGTAACCTTCCGAACTTACCTCAGTTACCCCGTCAGAATACGCCGAATGAACCTACTGGAAGATCACACATTAATGCTCAAAGTAAAAGACGGTGAAGTCGAAAAACTGAACCTGCTTTACAAGCGCTATAGTCGCCGATTCTTTGGATTCTTTTATGGAATGACCAAAGATGGAGCTACAAGTGAAGATTTGGTTCAAAACGTATTCATGCGAATACTGAAGTATAAGCACACCTATTCGAGTAGTGGAGATTTTGAAGTGTGGGCATTTCAGATGGCAAGAAATGTTCATAAGGATCACTATAGAAAGAACAAGCGATATGCCTTTCAGGAGGACATGAATCCTTATGAAGAGCAACTATCTCATTCGGGAAATAAAGAAGAGGACATGGAAAAGTCGGATGAGCTAAACTATTTGAAAAAGGCATTGGAGAGCCTAACTCCTGAAAAGAGAGAGTTGATAGAGCTGGTACGATTCCAAAAAATCAAATATGCAAAAGTGGCTGAGATGTTGGGAGCAAGCGAAAGCGCTATTAAAGTGAGAGTTCACAGAGTGTTAAAAGAATTGAGAGAATCATATATAAAGCTAGATGTATGATCATCGTAAAAAATAATAGCAAATGTCAGGTTGAGTTTATTGAAACCAATTTCAAAAGGAGAATCAGATTATGAATCAGAAAAAAGCATTGGAATTATGGCAGGATAAACTTGCAGGATCAATCAGTGATGCTGAAGAAAAATCTTTAGAAACGTTTCTTTCTGAACACCCTGAGGTCAAAAAAGAATTAGCTGGATTGGAACAAACATGGGATTTGTTTGAAAAGATAGAACAACCAGAACCCTCTGTTCAAATGGATGCACGCTTTGATGGCATGATGGCGGCTTATGAAGCAACTAGGCAGAGAAAAACATCCTTTTCATTGGATGCCATTGCCGCATGGATGACGAGAAGCTGGCAGGTGGGACTCGCGTCCCTAACTATGGGACTGTTCATTGGCTGGTGGATGCTTCCCTCTCAAAATCAAAAAGAAGACATCAATCAGCTTAGTAATGAGATTCAGGATATGAAAGAAATGATGATGCTAACCTTAATTGAGCAGCCAAAAGCCCAAGAGAGAATCAGGGCGGTGAATCTTACATCAGACTTGCCAAAGGCAGATGAGAAAGTCATTTCTGCCTTGATCACCACCTTAAATAATGATGACAATTTGAATGTGAGATTGGCTTCATTGGAATCATTACTTCGATTCAAAGATCAGCCAGGTGTAAGACATGCCTTAATTGATGCATTGAAGATGCAAGAATCTCCTCTAATGCAAGTTGCTATCGCTGATGTCTTAGTCGCCATTCAGGAAAAAGGATCGCTAGAAATCATGGAGAAATTGAAAGACGAAGTGAAAGAGAAATTGGTAAAGGACAAGTTGGAAGAGAGTATTCAATCTCTCAGAAACAGCTAAACAAAATTCAATAGATCATTATGAAAATACTAATACTACTCTTGACATGGATGAATGCTGATCTCAGCAAAGAGACGATTACCATCAATAAAACCTATGAATTGGAATCGCCGAAAGACATGGTGGTGGTCATTGACAATATTTTTGGGAATGTCTCAGTAGAGCCTTCTGATGATAATAAAGTATATCTCACTTTAGATATTATGATTTCTGCAGGAACAGAATTGCTCATGCAAAAGGCAAAAAGTGAATTAGAATTAGGAGAACTATTCGCACATGATTCACTCGTTTTTTATACCAAAGCGCCATTTATTAAAAGACAAAATTGGGGAAACAATTGGGGTTATGACATGAGAGATGAGCCGAGGTACTCATTTAAATATCAATACACATTGAAAGTACCAAAAGATGTAATACTTGATGCTAGAACGGTAAATAAAGGAGGTGTCTATATAAAAGATATTGGTACTGTAAAAGCGTGTAACATTAATGGGTCTATTGAAATCAAAAATGTCAATCAAGTATTGGAAGCATCTACAGTTAATGGAGATGTCACGATCAACTTTCTGGAGAACCCAAAGAATTCCATTGACTTCAACACCGTAAATGGAGATTTCAATCTGGAGCTTCCAAAAAGCTTAAACGCGAAAGTATTCTTTGATTCCATGAACGGAGATCTTTTCACTGTATTTGATTATCAAAAATTGAGTCCCAAAGTGGAGAAAAGCGAAAAGAATGGCGCATTCAAAATAGGGACTAAGACAGGAGTTGAAATTGGCAATGGAGGCCCAGAGTTGTCCTTCAAGAGTATCAATGGAAACGTGTATTTAAAAAAATCTACAGAGTGAGATCAATCGCTACGAATTGGCGATTTGTCAAACAATTAAAAATGAAAAAAATGAAAAGTATTATAGCAGTATTCACCCTATTGATATCAACCACAGCTTGGACACAGGACTTCAATGAAAAATTAGTAGTGCCTTTGAGCAATCCAGACTCTAGAGGCAAGCTGGAAGTCGGGCAGGTTAGAGGAGATATTAAAATTGAAACCTATGATGGCAAAGAGGTTATTATTGTTGCCACAGCCACAGGAGATAGAGATGACGATTGTAATGGTTGTAATGATGAAAGCGATAGACGTAGTGCCCCAGCAGGAATGAAACGAATTGCCTCAAGCTCGGTAGAGTTTTCAGCAAGTGAGAATAACAATCGTGTAAAAATTGAAACTAACTCATGGAAAAAGGGGATAGATCTTGACATCAAAATTCCTGCAAACTTTGACTTGAAGGTATCAACCGTACATGGAAAAATTGATGTGAAAGGTATAGACGGACAAATGGAGGTTTCTACAGTGCATGGTCCATTGACTTTCATGGATGTTAGCGGGTCAATTGTTTGCAACACGGTTCATGGTGATGTCATTGTCAATTTCATAAAAGTAACAGCGAATGAACCCATGTCATTTGTGACCTTACATGGCAATGTAGATGTGTCATTGCCAAGTAATGTGAAGGCCACAACTAAAATGAAATCTGATCGTGGTGAAATTTTCACTGATTTTGATATGGCAGTGGAGAACTCAAAGCCTGAAACAAAATCTGCTGATAAGGGAGGTTACAAAGTTTCGATCAATGCCTGGGTATACGGAGAGATCAATGGAGGAGGTCCGGAATACACCATGAAGAACATGAATGGAGATATTATTATCAG
>CAYGTD010000058.1:11452-14889 GCA_964352725.1 uncultured Roseivirgaceae bacterium | reverse complement strand
ATATTGGTTATTGAATGAACTAGTGAAAGATATCAGAGGTTCTGATTTCCATTTACACATCAAAGGGGTAGATGAACTATCAATCTCCCATGATTCGGTATTAATGGAAGCTTGTAACACCAGCTTTCAGCTCCACCTTCAGATTGAACCAGATGACTTTGTTGCCAGCTATAACTGGGCGCAAGCAATATCAGGGCCCGTGTTAGGTGTCTGTGCCAACTCCCCTTTGCTCCTTGGTAGAGAGTTGTGGAGTGAAACCCGAATTGCCCTTTTCCAGCAAAGCATAGATACACGAACTACAACGTATGCATTGAAAGATCAACAGTCGAGAGTCAGTTTTGGGGAACAATGGGAAACGGGAACGGCTGCAGATATTTTCAAAAATGATATAGCCCAACATAAAGTAATCCTAGCCAGAACGCTCGATTCAGATTCACTTGAGGAGCTGGAAGAAGGGAGAATACCAAAACTGGAGGCTTTAAATATCCATAATGGAACGATCTATCGCTGGAATCGTCCTTGTTATGGAGTAGGAAATGGCAAAGCCCAGCTAAGAATCGAGAATAGGTACATCGCTTCAGGTCCTACCACCATTGACGAAATGGCCAATTTCGCTCTTTGGATAGGCTTGATGATGGGTAGGCCTAAAGAATTTGACAACATGGCTAACAAAATGGATTTCCGAGATGTAAAGTCTAACTTCCTGAAAGCGGCAAGAACAGGCAAAGAATCAATTCTGAGATGGGAAGGACAACTCATTTCAGTAAGAGATTTAATGATAGAAGAACTGCTACCCATCGCTGCTGAAGGACTTAAAAAAGTCAACATCAATCCGAAAACGGCCAATCAACTACTAGGCATCATTAAGCAAAGGGCCAAGGGCCAAACTGGCGCCCAGTGGAGCATCGCTAACTATCGTAAGTTGAGAAGAAATATGAGGTCTGATGACGCGTTGTTGGCACTCACAAAATCAATGCAACAAAACCAATCCACGGAGAAACCGGTGCACGAATGGCCTGAAGTACCTGAACATCCAAATACGCATGAACATGCGACTCAGGTAGGACATATAATGTCTACCCGCTTGTTTACTGTCTACGAGGATGATCTGGCTGAGATGGCCACCCAGCTTATGCTGTGGAAAAACATCCATCATGTACCTGTAGAAAATAAGTTAGGTGAAATCACTGGAATACTCACCTGGACTCATTTACAAAAATTTCTCCATCGCGATTCAAAAGTGGAAGACCTATCGGTTGGGGATATTATGGCGAGTAATGTGTTCCTTGCTCATTCTGAAATGCCTATTCAGGAAGCTATCCAACTTATGAAACAAAATGAGATCGGCTGTTTGCCTGTGGTCCATAATCAGCACTTAATTGGTATCGTCACCATCAAAGACATCAAACAATATGACCAAGATCAGCGTGCATAGCAAGGCACTAGATAGCTCCATTGAAATAGAACGTATTATTGGGCATATAAAGGGAGATAAAAAAGGTCCTACCCTCATTTTTATGGGTGGAGTTCATGGAAACGAACCTGCTGGAATTTTCGGACTACAGCGAGTTTTAAGTGAGCTTGACTCGCAGAAAATCAAGGGGAATATTTATGGTATTGCAGGAAACCTTTGGGCACTACAACATGGTGAGCGCTATCAAGAAGCCGATTTGAATAGGTTGTGGACGCAAGAGCGTATGAGTTCATTGCCTCAAAATGGTCAACCAGCCATTCATCAGGATGAGGCAGAACAAATTGAGGTCAATCAGATTATCCAAGATATCTTAAAAAAGGAAGAAGGACCCTTCTATTTCTTTGATATGCATACCACTTCGAGTGAAACGATCCCTTTTCTAACAGTTAATGATAGCCTTCTCAATAGGAATTACACTATTCAATATCCCCTACCAATTATTCTAGGAATAGAAGAATACCTGGATGGTCCGATCCTCAGTTACATTAATGAATTAGGATATGTGGCTTTTGGATTTGAAGCTGGTCAGCATGATGATATGGCTTCCATTGAGAACTGTATATCCTTCATTTATCTTTCTCTCCTTTTTACTGGGTCTGTAAAGAAGGAAGACATTGACTTTCATAAGTATCATGATAGATTGGCTAAAACAACGGGCGATTACCGGCATATCTATGAGATATTCTTCAGGTATTTGATCCAAGAAAATGAAGACTTTAAAATGCTACCAGGATTCTATAATTTTCAGCGAGTTGCTGAAGACCAACATATCGCAAATAGCAATGGCAGAGCCATAAAAGCAAAGAACAAGGGACGTATTTTTATGCCTCTCTACCAACCAAAAGGAGTTGATGGTTTTTTTGCCATTAAGAAAATTTGGTCTCCATTCCTACTGATTTCCGCATACATTCGAAAACACCGACTAGATAAAATTTTGGTTATTCTTCCAGGAGTAAAATGGCTTGACCAGAAGAAATCAGGATTAGTGGTTAACAAAAAAATCGCCAGATTTATGGCTAAAGACCTGTTCCACTTATTTGGATACCGTCATGTTTACATGGATACCTACCACTTCAAGATGTATAATCGAGAAGCTACTGCAAGGATTTCAGATTATAAAAATGAACCCTGGCAAAACAATTAAATAAGATCCAAAGTGTCTTTTTTAGATACCGAAAGGTCATTCCTAACCGACCATGCCCACCAAATGAGTAGCGGATGAATAACAAGAAGCCTACCCCATCCCAGCCATTCAGGAACACATAGACCTCCCTCAACGCAACTTCCTTCAAGAATGAAATAAACGTGGGAAGGAATAAAAGCCAATAGCATTGTTATAATTAAATAACTAGCCGCTTTTCGGGTAGGTCTGAAAAGCAACATTACTCCAAATGCTACTTCGAAAAAACCGCTTAGGTAGTTAATTGACTCTGGAAACAAAAAGTAATCAGGAATAAGGGGTAAATAAAAATCAGGATTGATGTAGTGATTTAAACCTGCTATGATATAAAATACAGCTTGTATTGATCCACTCGCTTTCCTCATATCCATTTAATTTTTTGAACCTGATTTGCTCGCTTTAAAATGAGAAAAAATGGTATCCACCAAATGAAGTCATTAGTGATGAGAGTATAGAAGAATCCAAAAGGAACATTACCTTGTACATAATTCATCACAAACCCCAAAGGACCAAAAATCTTTCCTAAAAACCCTACTGCCACAATAGGCCAATGCTTGATTGGATCCTGAGCAGCCCAGTAGTAGCCTAAACCGTAAACGCCAATCACCATTCCCATTCCTTGCCAGATCATGACGTGGAGAGGTGCCTCCATTCCTACCAGATCAAAAAATGAAGTAGGTAACAGCACTACCCATGCTCCCCATAAAATATTGTATAATGCTGCTGCCTTTAGTACAGAAGACATCCAGTTGGTTTTATTCTCTATCATGAAATCACATAACC
>CAYGTD010000058.1:0-11352 GCA_964352725.1 uncultured Roseivirgaceae bacterium | reverse complement strand
TTTAGTACAGAAGACATCCAGTTGGTTTTATTCTCTATCATGAAATCACATAACCGAAATAAAATCAAATTGTTGACGATCTACTTTGAATATTTCTGATTTGATTCAATAATGCTTTGATACCACCTTTCAGAAATTTGGCCTGATTGATAGTATGCTTCCACATCACGGAAATCGCCTAAGGTTCCATAATCCTCCGTTTTAACTAACTCACCGTCTCGGTTGTAGTATTTCCAAACTCCTATCCTCACTCTCCAATCGCGATATATCCCTTCTGATTTTAAAACACCACTCTCGTAATATTTTCTGATAGGTCCCTGCACTTTGCTTTGCTCGTAGGTACCCCATTCACTCATATTCCCATTTTCATAGAAGTTAATCCAGTGTCCTTCACCAATGCCCTTTTGAAATTCCTGCCACGATTTAAAGTTTCCATTGTCGTAGGTTGCATAGAGAATTCCTTCAAAAGGTTGAGATATTCCATTCTCAAAATAGCGGTTCATCCCATCGCTTCGCTGACCTGTTACTTCACTCATTGATCGAGCATATTGGGATGTGTCTATACCGGCAGGCATTGTTTGCGCATAGACTTGTATACAGCATAGCATCAATGCTGCTATCATTATCTTATTCATTTCTTAAGGTGTCTGAAGGGTTCATATTAGCACTTTTGTACGATTGTACAATAACCACCAGCATAACAATACTAAGGGTGATTAAACCAGAAAGTATCACCACTAGAAAACTAGGTGTGATGCGGTAGGCAAAACTTGCAAGCCATTGATCAGCCATGTAGATAGATGTAGGGATAGCCATCAATGTTGCCACAATCATCATGATTACATACTCAGTGCTGATGAAAGCTAGAATCTGTGGTACTGATGCTCCAAATACTTTTCGCACGCCAATCTCCTTTTGACGAGATAAGGTGATAAAACCAACAATCCCAATCAATCCCATCACAGAAAGAATAATACAGACCATGGTTAAACTGGAGGCTAATTTTCCAGCATTTCGCTCTTTTTCATAAAGTTCGTCTATGTAGCTATCCAGAAATGCCAGATTAAATGGTCGCTCTTCCTCCACTTGGAGATAAGCCTCTTCTATAGAAGAGATCGTTTCTGGCCAGTTGTCGGTATTTACTCTGAGTAGCATATTATATACCCAACCTGGATTGGTGCGTACTTCCATTAAAAGTGATTGAGATTCATACTTCAGACTGAAATAGTCAAAGTCTTCGATGATTCCTGCAATGGTATAATGTGTGCCATAGCCAAAGACATCATTCTCCCATTCTGGCTCCATCACCAATGTCTCACCTATCAGCTCATTCATTTCCACGCCTTTCACTGCCGCTAACTTTCGAGCGGCTGTTTCATTAATAAGAAAGACACTGTCCTGTCCACTTTCAAGAAGTTGAAACGCTTCGGATTTAATGCCTAACACTTCCATATTTCCATAAGAGGTGTAGAGATGCGTTCCATCGGATAGCGTTTCATCAGTATTCTTCAGTTTGTACGTCAATTGATTATACATCTCAGCTCCTGGCACCAACCCATTGCCAACAGAAACTACCTCTGGCATAGTCGCTACTAATACTTTTAGTTGATCATATTTTTCAGCGCCTTGTACATCAAAGAAAACCACTCCTTCTTTTTCAAATCCCAATGACTTTTCTTGAACGAATTGCATCTGCTGCTTGATGATAATGGCCAAACTCATGAGCCCTACCAACATAAAAAACTGAGACGTTAGCAATACCCTCCTGAACTGGAACACTTGACGAGTCCTGGAACCGCTTAGTTTTCCTTCAAATAATCGCAGCATGGATTTTCTACCAAAAGCAACTGCGGGATACAATCCACTGATCAATCCGGTAATGATCAAAATAGTCAAGAATATAAGCAAAACAATAGGCTGGAATACAATAGAAACTGGGATAGATATCGCGAGTAGTTCATTGAGACCGGGGATTAATAAATAAACCATTCCCCAAACAAGTGGCAGACACAGCAACGTCAACAATAACGCTTCCACGAGTACCTGCATTATGACATCTCTACCTCTAGCCCCCATTACTTTTCTGACGCCCAGTTCTTTTTGTCTTCCAGCATAGGTTGCTATGGATAGATTCGCATAATTGGTCCAGATGATCAGTAGGATGACCAATCCCACGATACCAAATGTTAAGAGGTACTGGACATTTGCCACAGGTTTGATTTCGTAAAGCATGCCCTCTGTAAAGTGGATGTCAGTTAAAGGAACCATCTCTACACCTTTACTCAGAGCGTCTTCATTATAACCAGGATACACCTGCTCAATATCTTGATTGAGTTGGTCAAGAATGACATGACCTGAAATGTCTGACTGGGTTTTGAAATAAGTATATGCACCCCAGCTAGGTACCAGTTTTTGATGTAAGATCATCCCAAAATCAAAATGCACGTTACCCGGTACATCTGCGATGACTCCACCAATTCTAAAAGACCCATCACCAATTTCAATTTCCTTGGAGAGCAGATCAAAGTACCTCCATTCTTTTCCATAAAAAGTCTCTGCCGTAGATTCGGTCAATACTACTGTTTGAAACTGAGAATAGGCATTATCTGCATTTCCAATTAAAAATTGCTGAGGAAAAAGTGTCTGGAAAGACTTACCTGTGTTGGTAAATAAAAAGTCCTCTAGAATGAATTCTCTCCCATCTACATTTACATAGTATTTGGCATGCGGTCCAATAGCACTCATGTTTGGAACAAAATGAGCTGCATCAGCCACGCCATCATAGGATGTTAGCTGACGGGTGAGTCTGAGTTGATTCTCATCATCTGATTCAGAATAATTAGGAAATTGCATACAGGTATAGGTCTGATCACGGTACTTATTCACCAAGCGATAAATATTTTTCGCTTCCGGAAACCGCTGATCGTAGGTCAATTCATGATGAATATAAAGCCCTACTAGCATCACAGCAGTAATGCCGATGCTTAATCCAAGCATATTTATGGCGGTAAAGCCTTTGCGTTTTAAAATGTTTCGAAATGAAACCTTTACATAGTTTCTTAGCATTGGGACAAACTGCTTGGATCGGGAATACTTTTCAAAAGAATACGGTTTGAAAAATTTCAACACGTCACTGACATACCAGAGGTCTGCTCTCAGTTTTCCATTATTTTCTCTACGAAACTGATAGGCTTCCTCTAGATCCCCTTGTATCTCCTCTATCAATTCCTCAGAACAAAACCAGCGTAGAAATAAGGAGGCCCATTTTGGTGGGTTATGCTTCTTATTCATGACAAACCAGGTATTTGTGACCACAATGACTGACGAGATTTCTTAATCTCTGCGATGACTTCTTTCCCATCAAAAGTTGGTGTAAAAATACGTTTGCGCCTTCCGCCTCGTTCGTCCGTCGCTCCACCCATTTCAGATTGAATGAGTCCTTTCTTTTCTAATCGTGAAAGAACCGTGTGAATAGCACTAATGGAAATGGACTTACCCGTATGCTTCTTATATTGCTCACATACAGTAAAACCATATGCTTCCTCCTCCATCATCATAATGATAAGTAGGATTGTTTCTTCTAAATAACCGAGCTGTTGCATTTGTTCAATATTTGTAGAACTTAAAATTAAATAAAAAGCATTGATTTATTCAATACTTGTAGATGTAATACTCTTTTTGATTCAAAAAGTTTCAAAAAATAGTTAGCACACAGTAAAACACTTTCATTATTAAGCTGTTTCTTTTACACCTTGGATTTACTTCATTATACGCTGAATACCAATTCTACTACAGATAAATGGATCATTTTTCTCCATGGTGCTGGTGGTAGCATTCGGACCTGGAAGAATCAAATCGATTCATTTAAAGATCATTTCAATTTATTAGCGATCGATCTGCGAGACCATGGGAAATCGAAAAATATAGTACCTGCATACAAAAGTTATCAGTTTGATATTGTCATTGATGACATTATGAAGGTCATTAATAAAGTAGCAATTAAGAGAGCTCATTTCGTGACTTTATCGTTTGGTAGTGTACTCGTACAAGCGCTGTATAAACGCCACGCTGATCTAGTAGATCGCATGGTTATCATTGGTGGGGTATTTAATGCCAATTGGGCCGTAAAAGCATTCGTTCATTCTGCGTTATTTACCAACAGGTTTCTTTCATATGACAAGATGTACCGAGTATTTTCTTTTTTGGTGATGCCAAGAAAGCGAAATCAATTGGCACGCAGGGTGTATCAAAATCAATCCAAGTATTTGACCCAAGAAGAATATATCAAATGGCTTGGTATATACAGTGAGTTCTTTCGGCTGCTAAGGGATTTCAGCAATCAACCCATTCATAGCAAGATGTTGATATTGATGGGAGAAGATGATTACATCTTTTTAGGAAGTGCTAGAAAATTTGCAAAAAACAGAGACTTGACAACATTGAAAGTAATTCCTAAAGCAGGTCACATCTGCAACATTGAAAAACCCGAGGAAGTAAACCTTGAAATCATTGACTTCTTAAATAGCCGACCAAGCTGAGAAGAAATACCCCCGACCATAACGCGGTGCGGTACCAATTGATTTGCACCAGTTTAAGTGCTGATTCAGCTATCTCTTGTCCTGCTCCTATTCTATTGTGAAGAGGAACAGCAAATAAAAAAGTATTCACCCAAGCTAGAAGAATAAGTATCAAGGCGACTAATCTTAACCAGTTGAATCCCTCATAAAGCTGATAGCTATGAAGGGCTAATTGAGCAACCATCAACGGCATCACAATGATGGATATAGCGGTGGTATATTTTTGATGCCATGCATGTAAATTTTCAGGGGTGAAATAGGTGAAACTGGGATAAACCACTAATTGTGTCATCCAAATGAGAATCACGAGTCCAAAATCGACTAATCTAACTGCCATGATACCATAACTGAATTCTGAAAATAGTGTTTAGCTAACTAGCTCTATTCTTAATCCTACACCTAACATTTTCTCTCCATTGACCCAACTAGTTGTTACGCGTATGTCTGTCCCATGCGCTAAAGCAGGCTTCACTTTTTCTGCTATTTCCTTATTGAGATAACCTATCTGATTTCCGTATTGAGAAAGGACTTTTACTGCATTCGGATCATAGGCGTTGGTAGGTTCGGACTCTAGTTTTAGCTTATCATTTTCTTCTACCTCCATTCTGATAATTTCCTGTCTTGAAGATCCGTCTTCATTTTCCATTGATACACCCACCACTTTCGTTTCGTATAGAAATACAGAAGGAATTTTGATAATCTTAGCCATAGACCCAGCTAAAATAACAACAGACTTAGAAGATTGATTAAATTGGCGCATTAATTTCAACATGAACCCATGACCTATCTAATAGTTACGTTCGGATACATTCTTATTTTAGCTGGTATCATAATTTATAAAAGTCGCTTTGTAAAAAGTGAAGAAGATTTTGTAGTAGCTGGTAGAAATGTTCCCGTGTACTTATTAGTAGGCACTTTGGTGACTACATGGATTGGTTCGGGAAGTTTATTTGGTACTGCGGGACTCACCTTTCAAGTTGGTTTTTCTGAACTGTGGTTTTCCTTGGGAGCATGGATTGGGATTTTAGCCGTTTACTTCATTGCTGCTCGAGTGAGAAGAATCTCTCAGTTTACCCTTACCGACATTTTGGAAAAACGCTATTCTCCTTTGGCTAGATTGCTTGGGACTATTACGATCATCATAGCTTATTTAATAATTGCTGGCTATCAGTTTAAAGGAGGCGGACGTTTCTTATCTATTTTGACTGAGGGAGGCATCAGTGTAGAACAAGGAACACTTATTACATTCCTTATCATCATTGCATTTACAGCGTTAGCTGGTATGGTTTCCATTGTTTCTATTGATATTTTCAACGGAATCATCATGATTCTTGCGATTATTCTTGCTGTTCCATTTGCCATTTCAGGCTTTGGCGGTTGGGGCAATGTAGTTTCCACCATCAACGAAGTAAGTCCGGATCACCTCTCCATTTTCGAGGGACACGAACCGCAATGGTATATTGGTATCATGCTCCCAACCCTCATTTTATTGCTCAGTGAGAGTAGTGTATATCAGAAGTTTTCTTCTGCTAAGGATTCAAAATCGGCAAAAAAAGCTGTGATGGGAATGTTTATAGGGGTTGTAGGGATAGAATTTTTAATGTGCCTTTTAGCCATCGTTGGTTTTGCGATTTACGCACATGATCCACGATTCTTCATGGCTGATGGCTCAGTAAACGCAGCTATGTCAGAGGAGATTATATTAAGAATCGGTTTTGAGCAACTACCCACCTTTGTTGGGTCTCTCCTATTTGCTGGTGGTGCAGCAATCATTCTCTCCACGGGTAACACCTTCTTGATGGTCACCTCCACCAATGTTTCCCGAGATATTATTGAAAAATATTTTATAAAAGATGCGACCAATAAGACAAAGTTGCTGATTCAGCGAACGTCTATTGTGATCTTAGGCTTCATTGCCTACTTGATCATGACACAGTTTGAAGAAATCCTCGCGATGGCATTTATCTCCTACACGATGATTGGTGCATCATTAGCTCCAGCTCTTTTGGCTACCTTCTTCTGGAAGCGAGTGACAAAACAAGGTGGAGTTGCTTCTATTCTAGCCGGAATGCTTTCTGTGATTATCATAGAAGTACTCAACAGAGTCTATGAAACAAGTTCGCTAGATGTTGGCTTTATGACTTTCCCATTTGATTCGCAGATGATTGCCATTCCTGCATTGATTGCTTCTGTAGTGGCGCTTGTGGTAGTCAGTTTGCTTACGAAACCTACAGCCAAAGAAATTGTGGATCCTTTCTTTGAAGCAGAAGACAAAGACTAGTATTTCCGGTATTCTTGATGAGATTTCTCTTCGATTCCCCTGTTGAATTATATGGGATGAGCTAACTTCGCGCTAACGTTTGCGTGCTGATGTTCAGCATGACTAAAATTAGCAATACCCCCAAAAATATTATGCAAGAATTTGGCGTAAAATCATCAAAAAGTGATCTCTCAAGCTTAGGAATCAAGGTAAAAAAAGCCCACTGGAACCTGAGCCAATCTGAGTTGATTGAAGAAACATTAAAAAGAGGTGAAGGTGTTCTCACTTCTACTGGAGCGCTTATGTGTGACACTGGTAAGTTCACAGGTAGATCTCCTAAAGATCGATTTGTAGTAGAGGATGCCAAAACCAAAGATTCTGTTTGGTGGGGCAATATCAACATTGCCTTCTCTGAAGAGAATTTCGACAAGCTATACAACAAAATGGTAAAGTTTGTGGAGGACAAAAAAGTATATGTAAGAGAAGCGTATGCCGGAGCTGATAAATCGCACAGGCTAAGAGTGCGTGTAATCAACACGATGGCATGGCACAACCTCTTTGCATATAATATGTTCCTACGACCTGACGATTATAAGCTCAAAGACTTTGATCCCAACTTCACCATTCTATGTGTGCCTGAGTTTCAAGCTGATCCTGAAGTAGATGGCACCAGACAATCCAACTTTGCCATTATCAATTTCACTAAGCGTATGATCCTTATAGGAGGTACTGCTTATTCTGGTGAAATGAAAAAAGGTATTTTCTCTGTATTGAACTACCTACTTCCTCACGAGGAAAATGTACTGAGCATGCATTGCTCAGCTAATATGGGTATAGAGGAAAAAGACACGGCTATTTTCTTTGGTCTTTCAGGTACAGGTAAAACAACCCTTTCTGCAGATCCAAATAGATTATTGATCGGAGACGATGAGCACGGATGGACAGCAAAAAACGTCTTCAATTTTGAAGGTGGATGCTACGCAAAAGTGATTGATCTCACAGAAGAAAAAGAGCCGGATATTTATAAGGCAATTCAATACGGTGCTATTCTTGAAAACACACGTTTCAAAGAAGGAACTAGAGAAGTAGATTATGAAAACTCGTCTGTCACAGAAAACACAAGAGCTTCTTAACCACTGCACCACATTAGAAATGCCATGGATCCATCCATCGGAGGTATTCCTAAAAACATTTTCTTCCTTACCTGTGATGCATTCGGAGTAATCCCTCCTATTCAGAAGTTGTCTAAAGGACAAGCCATGTATCACTTCATCTCTGGCTATACTTCAAAAGTAGCAGGAACTGAAGCGGGAGTAACCGAGCCAGAACCAGTATTTTCAGCATGCTTTGGAGCGCCATTCTTGCCACTACATCCTACAAAATATGCAGAAATGCTTGGTGCAAAAATGGATGAGCATGAAGTGAATGTTTGGTTGATCAACACGGGATGGACTGGTGGTCCTTACGGAGTAGGGAGTAGAATTAGCTTAAAGTATACTAGAGCGATGATAACCGCAGCACTAAACGGACAGCTAGACAATGTAGGATATAGAACACATTCCATTTTTGGAGCGGAGATTCCAACTACTTGCCCAGGTGTACCAAGCGAGATATTGAGTCCAAGAGAAACTTGGAAAAACGATACGGCTTTCTATAAAAAAGCAAATGACCTTGCAGGTAGATTTGTTGCCAACTTTGAGAAGTTTGAGGAATTTGCCAATGAGGAAATCATGGCGGGAGCTCCAAAGAAAAGCGATAAGGCTTAAGCATTCAAATCAAAATAGTGAAAAGCCTCGAAGAAATTTGAGGCTTTTTCTTTTTTTTCCAAATTGTGAAGCTTAACTGACCTATATATTCTTGTCGCTTTACTTTGAGTGCTTTTTCAATCCATTTTACTATATCCCCACAAAAAGCTTATATATTGAAGGCTTTTATCTTTTGCTTGTCAGTTAGGCAGCACCAACCCAGAACGACCCAACATGAAACTACTTACTCTGCTATTGCCTCTTCTTGCATTCTCGTACGGGTATACACAAAGCTTACCCATAGACTTTGAAGGCAATGTCACAACCAGTGATTTCACAGACTTTGAAGGTGGAAATGCAGAGGTAATTGCCAATCCATTCAGGACTGGAATAAACACAAGCAATACGGTGGCGCGTATCATCAGAAGTGAAGGAGAAATTTGGGCAGGCAGCAAAATTGCTCTATCGTCCAACCTTGACTTCTCACAATTGACAAAAATCACCATGAAGGTGTACACGACAGCTCCAGTTGGAACTACCGTAAAATTTAAGCTTGAAGGAAGTGGACCTGCTGTGGAAGTGGATGCCTTTACGGGCACTTCCGGGACATGGGAAACCATGGAATGGATCTTTGCCGGCACTCCTAATAACCTGAATGAGCTGGTCTTTATGTTTGATTTTGGAAACTTGGGCGATAGCACCGCCAGCTCAACCTTCTATTTTGATGATATCGAACAGGTCCAGGGGCCTCCGGCTCCAGTGCCTACTTCCCTACCCATCGACTTTGAAACCGGCGTGGTAAGCAGTGACTTTCTTGATTTTTCAGGCGGAACAGCAAGTGTCATTTCAAACCCTCAACAATCGGGCAGCAACACAAGCAGCATGGTGGGCCAAATAGTCCGAAACAATGGCGACAAATGGGCTGGAAGCAAAATCTTGTTAACAGAAAACATCGACCTTTCCACCCAATGGCATATCTCTATGAAGGTGTATACGGACGCACCTGTAGGTACCCGCGTAAAATTGCAACTGGAGGGGCCGGCAAGTGCTACAACTTTAGATGTACTGACCACAGCAACCGGCGAATGGGAAACCCTCGACTGGAATTTTGATGGTCAGCCAAACGATTTCAATAGAGTGTCTTTTATGTTTGACTTTGGGAAAGTAGGAGATGGATCAGCCACCTCCACGTTTTTGTTCGACGATGTGCAACAGCTGGTAGGACCCGCCATTCCAGCCCCTAATCCTACCTCCTTCCCAATCGACTTTGAGGAAAACATCGTTTCTACAGACTTTATCAGTGAATTTGGTGCCATCGCAACGGTCATCCCCAATCCGCACAAGACAGGGATCAACAGCAGTGAGACGGTGGCGCAGTTTATTCGAAGCGGCGGGCAAGCTTGGGCACGCAGCAAAATCATCCTGACAGACTTCATGAACTATACTACACTCAGCTCAATTACCATGATGGTGTACACCGAGGCACCTGTGGGTACCTTATTGAAGTTAAAGGTAGAATCTACCGAAGCGGCTTATGCCAATGAACGTGATGTTCGCACCACGGCATCCGGTGAATGGGCAAGATATAGCTGGGATTTTGCTGGAGACCCGCCTGTTTATAACGTTGTAACCATCATGTTTGCATATGGTCCGATCGGTGATGCCTCACCCAACTCTACCTTCCTAATCGACAACATTGAGCAAGCACTCCCTCCTCCCCCAACACCTACCACTAGCCTACCTATTGATTTCGAAAGCAGCGTAGGTACAGACCACTTCCTCAATTTTGATGGCGCAATTGGAACGGTGATCCTCAATTCGCAAAAGAATGACATGAACCCAAGTGATTCCATAGGCCAAATAATTCGAAATGGTGGCAAAACATGGGCAGGAAGCAAGGTGCTATTGGAGGACAGCTTAGACTTTTCGGAAAAGGGTTACCTATCCATGAAAGTCCACACGAACGCTCCCATTGGCACACCTATCAAGCTAAAACTAGAGGGAGAAGCAGAAGAGGAAACAGAAGCGGATGCGCTCACTACAGTTTCTGGCGAATGGGAAACCTTGACATGGGATTTTACGGAAGAACCAACCAAGTTTCACACCTTGGTATTGATGTTTGATTTTGGCACGCTGGGAGACGGATCGATAGCCTCTACCTTTCTCTTCGATGACATTATTCAAACGGACGATGATGGAACGACCATCGTCAATCCAGTTTTGCAAGCAGACACTGAGGAGCAAGAACCCTTTTTTTTTCCGAATCCTGTAGATGACTTCACGACGCTCACCTTTAGATCGAAGGGACTGCCGATCTCCCTTGAAATCATTGATATGAACGGCAGGTTGGTTCGGGTATTAGTGGAAAAAACGTTTCAAGAAGGTAATCAGGAGCTAATTGTAGATCTCCGAAATCTACCGCCAGGGACGTATATGTATCGGATGGCTGAGGGTGCTACCACCATCACCAGGAAGTTGATTAAAAAGTAAGCAGCGAATGGCCCACATCAATTGAAAATGAAGATGCGGTGGCCCATGGAAATTCTCCGCATGCACGCCCAACCAGGCAAATTATGACCCTTGATTGATCGCTTGCCTTACCTCTCTGCCTACAACCGACTTCTTTGCTAAGTACCTGTAGAGACTAAATAGTGTATGTGCACCCAGCTGATGCTCATGACAGGAGCTCCAAATAAATGCGAGAATTCTTAAGAAAATTCATATCAGAATAGTGAATAGTCTCGATGAAATTTGAGGCTTTTTCTAGTAT
>CAYGTD010000057.1:0-14950 GCA_964352725.1 uncultured Roseivirgaceae bacterium | reverse complement strand
ACATCCGCGAATCGAATAGCCTCATCATCTCCCTTTTTAAATTCTTCTTGTGAAGATGAATTTTCCTCTACAGAGCTATCTTTTTCTTCTACACTTTCTTCTTCTAGTGCATTTTTTAGATAAACAGAAAGTTTTGTTTTTATTCCGAGGAAACTGACTTTTTCTCCTGATTCAATTGCTTTTATCAATCCAGATAACTTATCGTTTGCACGAAATAGACTCTCTGCTAATACAGGAGTCAATTTTATTTTTCTATCTTTTACAGCCCCGAAAATATCTTCCATCGTATGGGTAAGATCAGCGATTGCTTCATAACCCATCCCCATTGCATTTCCTTTCAATGTGTGGATAATCCTGAAGATAGAGTTTATGGCTTGCCTATCTGACTGATCTTTTTCAATCGTAACAAATAGACGATTGAGTTCCTCCAAGTTTTCATTGGCTTCCGTTAGGAATAGTTGGCGATATTCATCTTCTCTAGAGCTCACTATAGGTTATTGATCAAGTATCCACTAATTTCTTTAATATCTAAGGAAATATCTACCACTTTTTGTTGAACGGCTGCTTTTGGCATTCCATAAATAACACTACTTTCCATGTTTTGTGCTATTGTAAAACCGCCTGCATTTTTGATTGCCTTCATACCATTTACTCCATCCTTACCCATTCCAGTTAGTATAACTCCGACTGATGATTTGCCATACATTTCAGCCACACTTTCCATCATAGCATTTATAGATGGGTTATTGTATTCAGGGTATTTCTTGTCTGTAAAATCTATAACAACTCTATCCTCATGCCTCTTCAAAATTAGATTTGCATGTCCAGGACAGAATGTTATGCTACCAGCGGAAGGTAACATATTTAAAGCTCCTGAAACTACATTTAAGGGTGTTAGAGTGTTTAATCTATTAACAAATGGTGGGATGAAAGCCACAGGCATATGCTGGCAAATCAAAATAGGGATATCAAAATCTGCAGGAAGATTGCTAATAATTCGTTCAATAGCACTTGGCCCACCAGTGGAAGCGCCTATGGCAATTATATCATAATTACTCTTTTTCCTTCTTGGTTGAAATTTTGTTTTTGAAATTGTTTGAGGCAATGAGGTCGGTTTAGCCCTTGCAGTGCTCTTGATCTTACTAATGAGCGATGATTGAATTTCCCTCATTTTCGACTTATTTCGATCAGGCTTATTCATGTAGTCCACAGCCCCATTTTTTAGCGCATCGAATACAGGCTCTAGGTCAGTATTCCCAACGGAACTCAGAATGAGTATTGGTGTAGGACATTTTTCCATGATTTCTTTCACTGCATACAACCCGTCATACTCAGCCATGTGAAGATCAAGTAGTACTACATCTGGAGAAAGTGATATTGTTTTCTGTACAGCTTCAAGCCCATTGATGGCGGTACCTATCACCTCCATTTCCGTGCCTTCTGAGAGTAAATCAGATACAAGCAGTCTCATAAATGCTGAATCGTCAACGATCAATATTTTTAACTTACTCATCCCGTAATCATTGAATCGGGTATAACCACAGCTTTATCGTTTATCAACATTTCACTTATATCCAAGTAATAAATCAATTTATCCCCAAATTGAATTATGCCCTTGATATAAGATACGTCCAAGGATGCATCCTCTATCATATTTAATTCCGATGAAATATTTTTTCCACTTACTTTAAACGTAGAAGGAAGAAATGGGAGAGTAAGACTTGCTTTAATATCTTGATTATTGAGTAATAACAAGAATTTAGGAGCAATCTCTTTTTCAATCTTAAATCTAGTAGCTAAATCAAAGACGGTATAATTCTTTCCTCGGACATTCGCTATTCCCTTTATATGTGGAGGAGTATTTGGTGTTTTTGATAAATTTGGTAATAGAACAATCTCTTTAACTTGATCTATATCAATGGCATAAAATTCATCCCCTATTTGTATTGATATAAACTGAAGAATCTTATTTTGAATGCTTTCAATCAATTTAGCATATTGATCTCTCAGAAGCTTTTTTCTCTCTTTTAGTTCATTCGCAATGAATCTTGAAAGTACTGGATCAATAGCAGATTGTTGATTAATGTCTTTTAATGGTAGTTCATCTTCCTTTTGAACGACTATCTTTTTTTTGACTTTAGGTTTTTCCTTCGAAATGAGATTCTTTTTCTTCGGAACAACTACTTTCTTTGACTTCTTTGATTTTGTCTTTTCGGATTCATTACTGATCAACGTTTTCTTTTTCAAATTTCCTCCTAAAGCCATTATTTCAATTTTAAAGTAGAAAATTCCCTCGCAAAAGCTTGATAATCTTTTGCACTATTGGACGATGGAGAATAGGCAATAACGCTCTTACCGAATGATGGGGCTTCCGAAGCTTTTACATTATTTCTAATTACGGAGTTAAATATTTTTAAATCATAATTTTCATGAATAAACTCTTTTATTTCCTCACTAAGTTTTCTTCTAACATCAACCATCACTGGAAGAACTCCTAAAACTTTTAATGTCTTATTGAATGTCTTATTGATTTTTTCAACTGTTTGAATTATTTGATCCAATCCTTGCAGACTAAGTACTTCCATCAACATCGGAATAATTACCGCATCAGAAGCATATAATGCATTAACTGCCAGTATAGATAGTGACGGAGGACAATCAATTAATACATAATCATAATCTTTTAAATGGCCAGACAACATATTATTAAGTGCTTCATGTCGTTCTTCTGAATCAATCAATGAGAGTTCAATATCTACTAATCTCATATCGGAGGTAACAACATCCATTCCTTCTCTTGAATCAATTATATCTTCTAACTTGACATCTCTATTAAAGACATCACAAATTGATTTCTCAGGATCTAATCCTAAACTATACCCTAGATTACCTTGAGAGTCCATATCAATCAGCAATACTTTTTTCCCTTGCTGTGATAAGGCACTTCCTAAGTTTATGGAAGTGGTAGTTTTACCTGTCCCTCCTTTTTGATTGATTATAGAAATAACCTTCATTAAATTCAATTATTGATCTAATAGTCTGAATTTAGTTACACCTTCTTTTAGTTGAGCTGCAATCTTGGTCACTTCTTCCGATCTCCTGGTATAGTTTTCCATTCCAGCTGATAATTCAGTTGCTGAACTGGCTACTTCTTCAGTACCTGCAGCTGTTTGCTCTGCAATAACCACTATTCCCTCAGTAATACTCACAACATTCTTGATGCTCTCTGTCTGACTTTTTGCAGAATCAAGGATTTGCTTAGAAAGTTCAAGAGTTTGGGTAGTAGATGCTGATATTTCTTTAAAAGAATCCGACGCATCGTTTGAAGCAGCTTCCCCTCCTTTTATACTTTCATTCATTACCTCAATCACCTTTGTGGCGGTTTCTGTATCATGCTGGACATCCCTCACAAGAGTTTCAATCTCACGAGCTGAATTTCTTGAATCTTCAGCAAGCTTTCTAATCTCTTCCGCTACAACTGCAAATCCACGACCTGCATCTCCTGCTTGAGCTGCCTCAATTGCGGCATTCAGAGCTAAAAGATTGGTTTGAGATGCTATATCTGTAATGACACTTAGAACTCTATTTATCTCTTGAGATCTCTCTGTTAGTACTTTAATTGACTTATTGGTATCATCTGCAAAGGCCTTGATATCTCGCATACTAAAGACAACTTTACTTATCATTTTCATTCCATTCTCAGAACTCTCCGATCCAACCTTAGCGGCTTGATTGATTTCCTCTGATTGAGTACCCATTTCATTGGCAGAGCGTAATATATTTTCAACCAAATTTGATGAGTCGTCTACTTTACTTACTTGATTTTGAGCTCCACTGCTCATTTCTGCTATTGCAGAAGCGATTTCACCTGTATTGGCATTCATTTCTTCACTCGCACCCAGCATTTCCATAGAAGAATCTCCAATAATATTTGCATCATTTGTGATCCCTTTGAGTAAAGTGTTCAAATTGTCAAGAGCTTTATTTAAGTTATCCGTTAAATTCTTAATATCACCTTTTGCTTCTTCATGATATCGATGAGTCAAATCACCCTCTGCCATTGCATTGACGATTTCATTTATTGAATTAAATGGTTTTGAAATAGATTTTAATAAACTATTTATTGATTCGGATAGATCTTTCCATACACCTAATTTCCCTTCGGGATTCATTCTTGCAGATAAATCTCCCTCCCCATCAGCATGACTCACCACTTCATTAGTCTCATAAATTACTAATTTTAAGTTATCCCTCATTCTGAGTAATGAATCACCTAATACATCATTTTCACCAGCACTCACAAATTCAGTTGAGAGATTACCTTCTCCTATTTGTTTTGAAAATGCCGCTTTTTTATTTAGCTCATCCATCAAAAGATTTACAGATGAAGCTATCTGATTGAGTTCATCATTTCCATTAATAATAATTTTTTTAGAAGATTCAATATTCCCTTTCGCTAGGTCTTTTAATAAATTATTAGACTCATCAAGTGATTTTGTGATGATATTAGACGTCTTATAAATAATGTAGGTCAAGAAAATCAATCCAATGAGACCTCCTATCACTGTTAAAACGAATGTTTTAGTAAAGGCTGCAGTCACTTCGTGCATTGGTACAATAAAACCGACAGTCCATGGGAACTTCGATCTACCAATTTTCACGGTAGCAAACGAAACATACACTTCTTCTCCTAATGAATCGTCATACACTTCATAGGAACGTGACTCGCCTCCTAGTATCATTTTAGATATGTCAATTGGGCTGTTCTTGACTATGGACAAAGTGTCCATAGATGTATTGAAGAGGGCTGGCTCTTTATATGCAGTTATCACTCCTTTATTGGATAGGAGAAGTGCATAAGCTTTTTCAAAGTACGCTACATTCGAAATAGATTGAAAGTCACCAATAGACATATCTGTTCCAACCACACCTGCAAATTTATTATCAACCTCTATTCTAATGGCCGGAGATATAGCAAGTAAGGTATCAACAGGATTTGCAAATTCATCAAAATCAATAAACCAGTATGGTTCACTTAATATCTCCTTTACGTTATTACGATCATCTTTTAAAAATTCATAGACAGAGCTAGCAGGACTTCCGTCTAATTCCGCTAATTGTATGGTTGAAATAAGTTCATTTCCATCCATTTTAGAACTGAATCTTTCTCTACCGTAACTCTCATTCCATTCAGGATCTATAAATTCTAGCTGCCAACTCATCCAAGTCGCATCATATTTAGGATATAAAGTCAAGATGCGATCCATCATCTCTTTTCTCAGCCTATTACGATCACCATCAGGCATTAATGTATATCCTTCTACTATTTCAGCCATAGCCCTTGCTATAGCCATATCTTCATCAATAATTGCTTTAATTTCATTTGCCTTTTGCTTGGCATAGGAATCTGCCAATTTTTTCGCTTCTGAAATAGCATTTTCTCGTAAATTGTAGCTTATGTATGTTAAAGTAACTACGTAGGTAATAATGGTGACGCCTAATATAAAAAGCATCATTTTTCGTCGGATAGTAAAATTTTTCAGCATAGTTGCTTTTTTAAATTGGTCTTAGGTGGTTACAAGAGTGAATTGATCACTTGCTATCATTTCTTTTATATCAAACAAAATAATCATTTGTTTGTCTAGCTTCACAATTCCACTCAAATATTTTTTTCCTTTTGATAATCCTAAAGTAGCAGAAGATAATTTTTCAATCGAACTCTCTTCTACTTTTAATGTGTTTGGAACCGCTTTTAAAGCAATACCAACTCGATAATTATCGTCATTAACGATGAGTAGGTAATCATTTTTTTCATTATCAGTTGAGTCTTGAAAAAACATTGCTAAATCAAGAATACCGTATACTTCCCCTCGAACATTAGCCATGGAAGAGAAATATATTGGCATTTGAGGAATTGGTGTTGTATTTGGCATTTTCACAACCTCTTTAACAAGATCCATCGGAATACCATAATATTCACCACCTGCATTGAAAACACAAAATAGTTTCATTTTGGCACTCTCAACTTTTAATGTCTCTGACTCAGTTGAATAATCCATTGATTTATCCTCCTCCAAAGTATTGATTTCGGACAGGTTTTGAACGTTACTTGCTTTTGAATCACTATCTAACATTATCTAGTTTTTCAATAAAAATTGAAAGGTACAAATTGAAAACAATATCTAGAAATATTTAATCTTTTTCACTTAAACTAAACTATCACTTAATCTACATTAATGTAAATAAGGCTTATGTTATTGTGTTAAAATAATAACACCCATTGTCATTATTAGATCAATTGGAGCACTATTTACTAAATTGATAATGAACTTTACATACTACCAAATTTGCGCTAAACGATAATTAAAAAAGATTTATTCACTAATTAGGTTGATCAAAAGTAAATATTAGCTTATTCTTGAATTTGAATTGTTATGAAATATAAAAATCGTATGAAAAAGAGCATATTTAATACATCACTAGTCGTTGCATCTTTCTTTTTGATTTCATGTGGAGGAGGTGAAAAAGCCGCTGATAATGAAACATCATCAGAGAAGAAAGATGAAATTGAAAGTTTCGTTGAAAGAGAATTCACCTATCCCCTGCCTACTGCATTTGAAGTCTCCCAGATGCTTGGAAATGCTAATGCTACTTACTCTGAGGCTATTTTGAACGATCCTTCAAAAGTAGAGGAATATGTAGCTACTTGGCAGAAAGCTACAAACCTTGGTGTTTATGGTGCTGACTTAAGCTATGCTGCTACATTTGATCAGACACAGAAGACAATTGATTTTCTGGAGACTTCAAGAAAACTAATTGATGATTTAAATATCACCTCTGCGTTTAACGCCACGCTTGCTCAAAGAATTGAAGAAAACATGGATAATGTTGATTCTTTAATTTTTATTGTAACTGAGTCATTTTATGATACCTACAATTATTTAAAGCAAAACGGAGAAGAAAAGACTTCTATTTTAGTAATTGCTGGAAGTGTAATAGAAGGTCTACATATCACATGTGAGCTTGTGAAAATGAGTGAGAATAAAGGGGAGTTAATGGCTGTACTCGCTAATCAAAAAGCTCAAGTAGATAAGTTGGTTGAGTTAATGGAAGAACATCAAGATGATGAAAACGTTGCAAAAGTACTTCCTGACCTAAGATATATTAGTTTAGTCTATGATCAACTTGGGGAAGAAACTGAGATGTCTGAGGGACAATTCAATGATATTTCAAATAGTGTTAAGTCAATGAGAGATCATATTGTTGGATAATCTAATCTGAAACATATATTTTTAGAGCCTCAACAAAAGTTGGGGTTTTTTTATATCCAAAAACACGAATGACCGAATCCATCATAAACGCTCTCGTACATCTCTTTGCGATCATTGAAAGTGCCAAAGAGGATACTGGGTTAGTTGACTCTGGTGAAATTGTCATTCGTCCTTATTTACATAAAAACCTTAATAATGAATCACTTACAGCAGAATACATCAAGCTGTTTTATGACTATTTAAATTTCTACAAGAGTCAAAGTGCTCCTGATGACCCAAATGGAACTAGTATTGACAGTACGAGCATAATTCAAATAGCTAAAATTTGCAATCAATTAAATAAAGAATTACTATTATCTGAAAGACTAATCGTATTTATCCAGCTGGTAGAGTTGATCAAAGCTGACGAAAATATTGCAGCAAAAGAGGAAGAGTTCGCCTCTCTAGTTGCTCTCAACTTTAATCTTAATCAAGAAGATGTTAATAATTTAAAGTTTTTCATACTTCACCCTGAAAAAAATAAAGTTGATAAAGATCGACTTTTGATTCTTGATAATAAACAAACAGAATGGCCCGAGGAAATGGCCTGGATTATCAGAAAAAAGAAAAGCAAAACTCAAGAGCGACACCTATTTGTTCAGAATCTATTCGGCAAAATCACAGTACTATATCTAAAAAGTGTTCAAACCTTCGTCTTTAGATACGATGGTCCTCTCAACCTCTACTTGGAGGGTTCTAAGATTATTCCTGCAAAATCATACATACTTACATCAGGATCAATCATAAAAGGACCAAACATTGGTTCTGTGTATGAGTCTGAAATTACAAAGCAATTTATTCAAGGTAAGGCAAGTACTCGTGTTGTTATATCTGGTGAAGAAGTAGAATTCAAGTTCAAGAATAGTAGCAATGGATTAAAACCATTTTCATTTTCAGAGGATTCTGGAAGACTTATTGGAATAATGGGTGGAAGTGGTACTGGTAAGTCTACTTTGGTGAATATCCTAAATGGAAATATTGATCCAAGTGGCGGAAGAATTCATATTAATGGATTTTCCCTGGAAAAAGCAACTATGGAGGGTGTGATTGGATATGTACCTCAAGACGATTTACTTTTCGAAGAACTAACGGTTTATCAAAATCTTTATTTTAATGCAAAAACATCTTTCAGTGATTTTTCTGAAGATTTTATAGAAAGGACGGAAAGCAAAGTCTTATATGATCTTGAATTAGATGAAATTCGGAATTTGAAAGTTGGCGATCCACTGAATAAAACAATATCTGGCGGACAAAGAAAGAGGCTCAATATAGCTCTAGAGTTGATGAGAGAGCCCTCGGTACTTTTTGTCGATGAACCTACTTCTGGACTTTCTTCAATGGATTCTGAGAAGATGATGCAATTGCTAAAGGATCTTTCCAGAAAAGGGAAATTGGTGGTTGTTATTATTCATCAGCCATCCTCAGAGATTTTTAAGTTGTTTGACAAGCTCTGGATTTTGGATAAGGGTGGTTATCCAATTTACAATGGTAACCCTATAGATGCAGTGGTTTATTTCAAAACCATGAGCACGCAAGTAAATGCAGCTGAAAGTGAATGTCCTAGATGTGGTAATGTCATTCCTGAGCAAATTCTTCAAATAATAGAAGCGAGAGAAATAGATGACAGTGGTTCAACGACCAAAAATAGACGGGTAAACCCTTCTGTTTGGTATTCCAAGTACCGAGAAAATATACTCCCTAATCTGGTCAAGCATAAATACGAAACGGTGCTTCCTCCTACTAACTTTAGAATACCTGATGCGTGGGAGCAGTTTAAGATTTTCAGTAAGCGAAACTTACTTTCTAAAATTACGAACAAGCAATACATTATTATCAATCTTTTTGAAGCTCCACTTTTAGCTTTCATTCTTGGATACTTTTCGAAGTACTCTCCGCAAAAATTCTATGCTTTTTCTGATAATATTAATCTGCCAGTTTACCTTTTTATGTCAATAGTGGTTTCGCTTTTTATGGGGCTTACTATTAGTGCACAAGAAATATATAAAGACCGCCAAATTCTTGAAAGAGAATCGTTTCTTAACCTTTCAAGACCGAGTTACCTCAACTCCAAAATCATTTATTTATTCGTATTATCAGCTATTCAGAGTTTCACTTTCGTGATTGTGGGAAACTACATTTTGGAGATACATGGAATGACTTATTATTACTGGGCTGTTCTTTTTACCACCTCATGTTTTGCCAATATGGTGGGCTTGAATATTTCCTCCGCACTAAATTCAGTAATAAACATTTATATCCTCATACCATTCATTCTGGTGCCTCAGCTTTTACTGGGAGGTGCAATGATCAAGTTTGATGAACTCCATCATTCACTTAGTAATCAAAAAAATGTACCCATAGTTGGTGATATGATGGCTTCAAGATGGGCCTATGAAGCTTTGGCGGTAGCTCAATTTCGGTACAATGACTATGAGAAGAACTTTTTTGATGTAAACAGAGAAATAAGCAGAAATTCCGTTAATCGATCATTTATGATTCCTGAGTTACTAAACATAAACAGGCAACTTCTGAATGATTCTACTACCTGGAACAGTTCTAATCAGTCTTTTACAATTCTCAGAAACGAGCTGAAAAGATTAAACGATATTCATGGATTGAGGCGTTTCAATTATGAGGATAATCTTACGCCTGAGCTTTACACGAGAAATATTGGAAATAGACTAAAAAGCTACCTTGAGACAGCAAAAGGAAATTTTTCAACACGTTATAAAGAATCACTAGCAAAAAGAGATTCTATTTACAACGCTTTAATAGATAAACTAGGGAAGGATGAATTTGTGGCAATGGTTAAACGAAATCACAATGAATTTCTTGAATCATTACTACTAAATAAATCACAATTAGATATGGTCTTTCGTGGAGAGGATCAGTTGATACAAAAGAAAGATCCTGTATTGATGCGACCTTACTCTACTATGGGTAGAGCACATTTTTATGCACCATACAAAGTACTAGGCACTCTAGAGGTACCTACTTTTTACTTCAATGTTTTGTTCATTTGGTTTATGACCATGGTACTTTATTTAATGCTTCTTGACAATTCGTTAAAGAAGATCATTCAATTCTTTGCATCAAATCAAACGCGAGACGAGAATAGACCATCTCAATTAATGAGGATCTGGGACACATTATTAATTGTATTAAACTATCCAAAAATTTATTGGAGAGCTGTCAAAATCAATAAAAAAGCGGACTAAAATGACTTCATATAATTCACTTGCTTCTCTTATTTTACGCTTATCATTTGGTGGGATGATGATAGGTCACGGATACGGAAAATTTCAGAGACTTATTTCTGGTGATACTTCATTTGCAGATCCGATTGGTGTTGGAGAGTTACCAACGTTGATAATAGCTGTTTTAGCTGAGTTCGTTAGCCCGATTCTGTTAATGATTGGTTTTAAAACCAAATGGGCAACTATACTACCAGCGCTCACTATGGTAGTGGCTGCCTTCATTATTCATGGGAATGATCCATGGAGTAAACAGGAATTTGCTCTACTCTATTTTTTCGGATTTTTAGCTATTTATCTTTTAGGAAGTGGTAGATACTCCCTTGATTGGAGACTAAAGAAGGTTTAGTTTTTTGTAAATAATTTTTTCACTGATTTGGGTTATTTCACCAGATTTTAGTGGATTCAAATTTAATTCCTCAATACCAACTCTAATTAAGCGTAGTGTTGGATGTCCCACTTTAGCAGTCATCCTTCTCACCTGTCTATTCTTTCCTTCTGTGAGACCAATTTCTAGCCAGGTTCTTTCTGGGTGTTTCTTATAGTTTACAGGCGGATTTCTTTCTGCTATTTCTGGCTGGATCATTTTAACAGAGGCTTTTTTAGTTAAATGCTTTTTTCCATTGATATTTATCTCAACTCCTTTCTTCAGCTTATTAATGGTGGACTCAGATGGAATTCCTTCAACCTCTATCCAATATATCCTATTATGATTATTTTTTGGATTGAGGAGTTTGTTATTAAGAGATTTATCATCCGTTAAAATAAGTAAACCCTCACTATCCAAATCTAACCTACCGACTGGATAAACATTTTTGGGAATAGTGAATACCGCATTAAGTCCTTTATTAGCACCCTCATCAGTAAATTGACTTAAGATTTTGAATGGTTTGTGAACAATGAAATAATGATGTTTTTTACCCACGATACACAAGTTTAAATAATCCAAAACCTATAAACACACCAGTTAAGTTGGCAAGTGCATCTCTCCATTCAAATACTCGATATTCAAAGAAATAGTATTGAACAAACTCTAACGCTAACCCATACAAGGCTGAAAGTACGACAACAAAAAGGGCGGTTTTTATTGTGATTTTTCTAGCCTTTTGAAATGCAAAAAGAAAGCTAAATGTGAGCACGAGGTATGCAAATGCATGTTCAATTTTATCTATTCCACTGATTCCTTCGACTTGAATTGGTATTGCGAAAACAGTTGATAACAAGAAAATACCCAAAGCAACTGTACATGCTGGAATGAACCAAAAAATTGAGTTCTTCATTTTAAAATTCGAGTTTCATACCGTCATATAACTTATTTATTTTCAAGCTTTTATCATTTATCACTTCACTTCCCATATGTGTTATCCATAGTTGTTTACATCCCAATTTGTGTTGATGTTTGATCAGTTCCTCATAGCTGATATGACCATACTGTGACTCCCGCAAAAAGTTGCATTCACATATGAATACATCAGTGTCTTTTGAAGCAGTTACCAATGCTTCCGACCATGAAGTATCTCCAGAAAAAGCAAAAGATTTATTATCCCATTCTAATCGAATAGCGTGAGGAACTGATGGAGGGCTATGATCTACTTGATACGCTTTGATCAGTATTTCATTTGATTTAAGATCTACTCCCTCTTCATATTCCAGAAAGTGAAGATCCAAGTCCACTATTTTTTCTAAGGTTCCCTTATACATTGCTTCGTGCAAAGTGAAAACCCGATTCTTAACCCCAATTGGTCCGATAATGGTAAGCGGATTTTTACGTGGATTTTCAAATAAACTACTTATCAAGAAGAAAGGCAAACCTCCAAAATGATCACCATGAAAATGAGTAATTATGATTATTGAGATGGTCTCTAGGTCAATTTTTTCTTGTTTCAAACGAATTAGAGTAGTAGCTCCACAGTCTATTAGAATACGCTCGTTTTCGTTTTTAGATAGCAAGAATGAGGTATTATTTCTACCCTCATTTCCAAATGCATCACCACACCCTAAGACTGTTAAAATCATAGGTTAAATTTACAATATGGAGCTATTCTTGAACGAAAAACTAGGAAATATTACTTTTGAAATTGGATTAGCACCTGATCCTAGAGCAGTTATTATACTAGCCCATGGAGCTGGAGCTGGTATGCATCATGACTCTATGGTGCAAATAAGTCAAAAGTTATTGCAGGCTAATTTTCATTGTGTAAGATTCAATTTCCCTTATATGGAGCAAGGAAGAAAGTCGCCAGGCTCTCCCATTTCAAATATTACCACATGGGGTCTTATATTGGAGCATATTACTGATCAATTTTCAAACTTACCCATCTACATGTCTGGAAAGTCTTATGGAGGGAGAATGGGATCTCATTATCTGGCTGATAATTCAAACAATTCAGTTAAAGGAATTATCTATTTTGGATTTCCGCTTCACGCTCCTGGAAGAGACTCTAAAGATCGTGCAGCTCATCTTGAAAAAGTAAAACAGCCCCAATTATTTCTTCAGGGTGTAAAAGACAAATTAGCGAATATACAGCTGATGCTTGAAGTAGTGGATGATTTACGCAATGCTAAATTAGTTGAGATAGAACATGCTGATCACTCCTTTAATGTGACAAAGAAAAGTGGATTAACGAAGGAAAAAGTGGTAGATCAGCTTGTGGCTGAAATCGATGCATGGATTAAATCAATTGATACTTGATGTTAATGTTCCGCTAGGCTGAAATCTATCTGGGTGTATTTTATGCAAGTGCTTATCAATCGAAATCACGCGCTTATCAATATGTGATAGAAAACGATGAATATCTGCTTCTAAAACAACAATTTCTCCATCATAGGAATATATTCCTAACTCATTTTTGAGATCATCTTTGTTTTTTTCCAAGTCATTTCTAGTGACACAACTCTCTCTTAGAAAGCCCATGAATTCTTTGATACCACCTTCCTCTTCCATTTTCTCAATCTCTTTCATGGTGACTTTATATTCATGAATTCCAATTAGCTCTACAGCTTCAGGCTCGAATAGAAAACCCATTACAATGGAATCATAGTAATGCATTTCAGACAAAATGGAAATGGTATAATTTCTAAATTCTTCATTCCCGCAGAATCCAGAGAGCCCCTGATAACTTTTGAGCTCATTGGATACTTCAAGCCATTGTTCCGTCAATTGGTCATATTTATCTTCAATGGTGTAGTCCTGCGCATTAACCAAAATACTTTGAAATAAAATAATGGCTGCTATATATATTCGTGTGCTCATGATAAAATAATTATACAACAAATTTGTATAGAAGCAAGCGAATAAGTAATTAGGGGAAACGAGTAGATCTTACTACCTAATTAACTCGAAGAATCTACGTAGTTTCCCTAATCATTTAAACAAAAATGTAAGAATTAGAATGATTCATAATCAGTAAAACAAATTCATTATTCAAAGTGTCTATCATTGCAAATTAAATTTGAAACGGTATACTTTCCTTGAGTAAGCAAATTGCATTTTTACTTTTCTGTTTGAGTTTGACGAGTGTTTTAAATGCACAATCAGATACCTTAAAAATCACCAAAAAACAAGCCGTTGTTTTAGGAGACACTATCATTATACCAACTTCTGATACTACATTGATTATTTCTGATGGTATTGAATACGAAGTGTTTAATAACAGGTACTTGCTCTCACATTATTTCTATGATTCCATTTATGCAGCTGCTCAAAAAAGTAAAATCACTAAAGAGCTATACAATTTATTAATTACCAGTAAACCCCCTAGCAACAGCGAAATAAAAAATGATCCAAAAAAGAGTGAAGATTACTTCGAAGCTTACCGTGGTAAATCTATTTCTGAAATAGAGTTTGTTTCCGTGGAAATATTTAGCGGATCAGTAAATGACACCACTATTACCTCTAACTCAAGCATTATCAAGTTGTGCAATAAAATGCACAATGACACAAGAGATGCTGTGGTGAGGAAACACTTATTATTCGCAATTGGAGACAAAGTGGATCCTTACGAGATTGCTGATACAGAGCGAGTTATCAGATCGCTATCGTATATCGAAGATGCAAAAGTGGAGCTGAAAATTGACCCAAATAATACTGAAAATGTAAGAGCCATTATTGTGACAAAAGATCGTTTTCCATGGTCAGGCGATCTTGACGTAGATAGTGATCAGGGCGCCATTTTTAAGTTTACGAATAAAAATATATTAGGAACGGGAAATGAATTCGGGGTTGGATATTGGTCTAGTTTTGATAATACACCAATTCATGGTTTTGATGCTCAATACAGCATTAGAAATATTCATAACTCATTTGTCGATGGGACTGTTTTTGTTTCGGATAACTTCCTGGGGAAAAGCAAGGGAATCTCCTTTAGACGTGGGTTTATTTCACCC
>CAYGTD010000056.1:0-15062 GCA_964352725.1 uncultured Roseivirgaceae bacterium | reverse complement strand
AATCAATCATACACTTTAGATGCAGATTTGGTTGGATCTTTTACTCAACACAGTACTGCTACAGGAAGTGGAGGAGCTTTATTCTCACCGGGCACTAAAATTGACGGAACTGTATTTGTTGCTATAACCTCTATCACTTGGGATGGCTCTGAAGACAATGATTGGAATAATCCAGACAATTGGGACGGAGGAATTATTCCTTCTTCTAATGATAACGTGGTGCTTGCAGATGTGGCGAATGATCCAATTCTTTCGGCTGGTGATCACGCTGCTGTAAATAATCTTACCGTAAATAGTGGTGCAGTTTTATCTGTTGATTCAGGTGGCTCCCTAGCTATTTTTGGTTCAGTTACCAATAATGGAACTTGTTATTTTGAAAAGGCTCTCGGTGATAATGGATATAGTATAATCGGCTCTCCAGTCGCTAGCGAAGCTATTAACGGATTGGGAACGGACCATTTTTATTCGAATACAAATGGTGGAGGGTTTTCTTCAAATCTTAAAAATTCAACTGATGTCATGACTCCTGGAAGAGGATACTTTGCTGCATATGACGGTGCATCACAATATCCAGTATTTGAAGGAAGTCCAAACACAGGAGATATAACTTATACACCCAGTGCCTCTTCAGGATTCGAATTGATAGCAAATCCTTATACGGCAGCAATTAGTACAACAAAGTTTTTAGCTGACAATAGTTCAGTCATTACAGGAGGTGTCTATTTCTGGGACGATGGTGGTAGCAATGTAGGGGGAGATAGAGGTGGAGATTATATAGCAGTAACTGCCTTGGGGGCAGCAAGCGCTGTTCAGCCAAGTGGAAGTGATGATGGCGTTGGTGGTAACAAAGGAGACTCTAGAGCAGCCAATGGATACATTCCTTCTGTTCAAGGAGTTTTTGTGGAGGTAACATCTACTAGTAATATTACATTTTCTCAATCACAGCAAGTTATTGCTCCTGGATCTAATGTAGATGATAATTATTATCGAGAAGCTGGTTACCAAAAAGTGAAATTAGCCATGTCAGGAAACGGACTATACAATGAGGTGTTGATCGGTCTTGGTGAGGATGCCACTTATGGTGTTGATAGACTTCTAGACGCTAAAAAATTCTCTTCAGGTAATGCACTTTCCTTCTATTCACTGATCGAAGAAGAAAAGTATGTGATTCAAGGCTTGCCATTAGCAAATAATGAAGCAGTCATTGCCCCGCTTGGATTCGATTTGACAGAGTCGGGAACATTTGAAATGAGTGTAATTGACTTGGAAAACATTCCTGAAAACATGAGACTAACACTGACTGATCATGCAACCGGGATTTCTTATGATTTGAGAAATACAGAATCATTCACATTTTCAAGTGAAGAAGTAGAGAACGATAAGCGATTTGAACTTCAGTTTAGCTTAAATGAAGTGTTATCTGTAGAGGATCCTTCTGAAGAGTTAAGCATTTTTGGAAACGCTTCTGAATTAACCATCACTTCTGGATTTGAAGGATCTCAAGAAGTTGCGATCTACTCGCTAGATGGGAAAATTGCTTTTAACAAACTTGTGAACTTCACTAACAATAAGGCAGTGATCAATCCAAGCTTAACACAAAACAAAGTATACATACTCCGAGTGGGTGATCAGTCATTCAAATTCGTGATTCAGTAATAAACATAAAAAAATACATACGTATGAAAACGACATATAAAATACTTTTCGCTATCGCAGCATTACTTTCTTTCACAGTAGTTTTTGGTCAGCCTGGTGCCCCTCCAGCTACACCCATTGATGGTGGTTTGAGTCTATTACTTGCCGGGGGAGCAGCTTACGGCATCAAGAAGATTAAGGATGCGAGAAAGAAGGACTAAGAAGTCTAAACTTTTAACTTATTGAAAAGAGGAAGGCACAAAAGTTTTAGATTTCAAAGATTGTCGCATTGAGTTTATCGAAATGTCTCATTCCTGAATGGCCAGTCGGTTTCGATTAACTCAACCTGACACTAACTTAACTTTTGAGCCTTCTTTTTTTATGCCTGACTAATCTCGAAAAGATGTCCATCTGGATCGCGAAAGAACCCACGTATTTCAGATCCCCAATCAACAGGTGGAGTTAAAAATTCAGCTCCCCTTGACTTGAGCGTTTTATAGCAAGCCATACAATCCTTCACTCGGATAGTAAAAGAATGGCTAACCTGATTGGTGTTTTTTGGGTCCACAAAATGGATACCTGGTTTGTCCTTTGTAGGTTCTCCTCCTGTCACGAGTAATATCCAATTGCCAAGAAACTGAAAGACCATGGAGTTACAGTCATATTCTCTATACAACTCAGCACCTAATACATTTTAATAAAATGCTTTAGACTTTTCCATATCTGAAACAACTAAAATAGTTGTCAGCGCCATGTCTGGAGTTGGAAATTCTTGATTTTCCATAATTATAGGTTTCCTAAATGTGTATGCTTAAAATGATCCGAATATTTCAACCCATACCCTAAAATTCTATCCATACTAGCATGACCAAAAAGAATAATTCCTGCTAATTGCAATTCAGGGATTACCAAATACCAACCCAGAATTCCTACAACAATAGCTATTCCTTTGTGATGAAATAAATTGTAAGTAATCGCTCCAATTCGTGTGTTTACTGCGTAACCAATCATCCCAATATCAGGAGTCAAAATTAAGACCAAGTACACCCACCATGCATATTCAAGTTTTGAAAACAAGAATATTGATAATAGAAACATTACCAACTCTTCTAGTTTAATTGAGTTTTTCATTCTTTCTTCACTTAAGATGCGATTGATTTTAATCCGTCTAATAAAATGTCCAGTTCTCCTATATGGTTATACAGATTAGGCGTGACGCGCACCACATCCTGATCTTCCAAATGACGGATCACAGTAAATATTTTGGTAGAATCATATAGTTTAGAAATCACTTCTTTAGTCTCTTGTCCATCTATTGAGAAACTTGCAAGTGCGCAACTTCTTTGAGATGCTGTTGGAGTGGTGATTCTTACATTAGGAATACTTTGCGCCTCAGATGTCCAATAATTTTGTAGGTATCTAAGCCGTTGCTCTTTTAATGAAATAGTAACAGATTCATTAAAGGCTTGCGCCGCTGAAATCGTCAGGATCGTTGGAACAGACAGTGTGCCAAAATGGCCTAGTTTATTAATATCATTTTCACCTTTTGAGCTATCTCCAAATAATGGTTTCAAATCTTTGATTCTTTCCTTCTTTACATAAAGCAATCCAGCACCCAGAGGATTTCCAAACCACTTATGAAGATTAACGCCCACAAAATCAACACCTAAATCCTTGAGTTTATAATCTACTTGTGCAAAGCTGTGCGCTGCATCCACAATTACATCAATTCCCTTTGGCTTAAGTGCATTAGCAATTTTCTTTACGGGTAAAATCTGACCCGTGAGATGAATCATATGCGTTAATAAAACACATTTTGTCCTTTCCGTCACAGCATCTTCATAGCATTTGATGATCTCATCATCACTTTCTGGAAGAAGAGGAATTCTGATTGTTTTTATAATAATTCCTTTTTGTTTTTCCAGCATTTCAAAGGCTTCAATCATGCTGAAATAATCTTGTTTATTCAGAATTACTTCGTCACCTTCCATCAGGTTTAAGCCTTGAATAATAATGTTCATCGCCTCTGTCGCATTTCGAGTTATTAGTGCCTCCTCAGGTTCAATGCCTGCGAAACTTGCTAGATCAGACACAATCGTTTTGTAATCTTTGTTGTACTCTGTTCTTAGGTATCTCGAAGAATTCTTATTGAGCTTTTCAATATTTTTTAAATACGCTTTATGGACTGGAATTGGCTGAACGCCGAAGTATCCATTTTCTAAATTGATAAAATCATCAGAGACGTCATAAAATTCCTTCCTGAATTTCTTCCAAAATTTTTCATCAGTGACTTTATCCTGAGTGAACTCTTGTTTCCATTCAGAGAGTTGAGGATCGTTTTTTGATGCATTTGCTATAAATGGAGCGCTTAGCATTCCTGCGCCTAAGCTTTTTAGTACATTTCGACGATTCATAAATGTGTTCGTTTAACAACCATCTATAAAGGTAGTGAGTCAAAACGGATGTTTCATTTACCTTCTTTTTCCTGGCTGATAGGTTTCCTCTGCCACAGCACTTACGTCTTCCTTATAGAATGCGACATCCTTAAATTGGACATCTGCATACGGCTGAGCTTGATCATAAAAATGAGATGAAGATGGGTCTCCACTTTGCCCACCAGCTAGCAAACTTTTTGCTTTTACTTTTGCTCCAAACTCTACTACAGCCACAAAACTGTTTCCTCTGGTTCCATAAATCTTATTCACATCATGCTGACCTCTCATTCCATAAGCTGCGAGCGCTCCCCATCTTCCAGTTGTCAAGCCCACTGCAATACTTGGTTTACTATCATCAAAGGTCATATCAATATCTCCATTCAGTCTCTGAAAACGATTAATCTCACCCCAAGGAGTATTCCACGTTCCAAACTTTTCTGTCATCTCAGCAATGGATTTTTCAAAAGTAGAAAGTCGGTCAGCCTCAAGTAAGTCTGTTCCATAGTAGTTAAATCGATCCCAGTTATTATAGTCAGAGGGTATTTGGACCTCTTGATATAATTTCATTCCATAAAAATGCGCCAAAGACATACCAACAGATTCTTTTGAAGTGGTCATATCCCATTTCCTTAATACTTCAATAGCCTCAGCAAGTGTTGAATTCTTAGCATTGCTATTGTCATAGGCTGCTATCAAGCCTGGAATCACTTTTTCAAAAGCGGGAAGGTATGGATCATATGCCATCTCAATCAGTTTGTCTATCGTAACATTTTCTGCATTGCTCAACACATTTATCGCATGAACACCTCTAAAGTTTTCTCTATTAAGCGACATATAAGATGGGTAGTCATCTGCTTTTGGACTGTTTTCTGCTGCGGATGTAAATGGAGTAGAGTTACAGTTTTGAATCCAGCCATTTGCAGGATTTTTCACAACAATTGCATCCGAAACTGGGTGAAGCCCCATCCAGTCTGTAGAAGGATCACTTCCATCTACTGGTTGTGAAAAATCAAATTGCTCATCCCTAATTGGAATAAAATTTCCATGGTAGTACGCAATGTTTCCTTTCGAATCAGCATAGACTGTATTGTTTGAAGAGTTGGTTCTAATGTCCATCATTTCATCGAACTCTTCTAGATCTCCTTTTTTAGTTCTAATATATGATTGCTGTAATGCTTTCACAGGCTCCCACATCATGGCTGTTGCCACCCATTGATCTTCAATCATATGAGTAATAGGTCCATGATGAGTCCGATAAGTCGGAAATGTTTCTTCCTTTATTTCATCCCCTTCTATGTACTTAAGGGTCACTTCTCCTGTGATTACAGGTCTTTGTTCTTCACCATATTGATAATAAAGTCCGTCTTCATTTTTTGTGATGTTTTCCTTAAACTCATCAATCACATCCGTATAAGTAGATGTATGCATCCACCCCGTGTTTTCATTGAACCCTTGGTATACAAAAAACTGTCCCCAGGTAACCGCACCATAGGTATTTAATCCCTCTTCACTCACGACGTGAACCTCGCCACGGAAATAAAACGATGTGTGCGGATTGATCAATAGCATCGCATTGCCAGACTCTGTTAGTGATCCAGCAATAGCAAATCCATTTGATCCTTTAGGTTCATCAAAAGGGTTGTCATACACTAATCCATTTCCATATTCATTAAGTGCTAGAGACTTATACTCTTTGTAAAATGCCTTTATTCGATTGGTAGAAACTCGCTCAATATCACCACCAATAGACCCTTCACTAAAATACATTGGCATCCATGGCTCGAAGCGAGTAAGAAGAGCTGGCTTAACTTCTGGATGAGTGTGCAGATAGTAATTGATTCCATCCGCCCATGCATCGCACAATTTCTTTAACCAATCAGGGCTATTTTCATAGTTCTCAATCGCCTCCTTTTTTGTCATAAATAGACGAGCCCTAAGGTCACTCCAAATCGACTCTCTACCCTCTACTTCCGCTAGTCTTCCTATAGCCCAGATGTAGTTTCTCTCTACCCTTGAGAAATCATCTTCACATTGGGCATAAATTAACCCAAACACGGCATTAGCATCCGTCTTTCCATAGATGTGTGGAACACCAAATCCATCACGAATGATGGTAACGTTTTCAGCTTGTGTTTCCCAGCTCTGAAGCTCTTTGCTTGACTCTGGAGCAGCACACGATACCATTACGAAAGCAATAAGCCAATTAACCTTTTTTAGTTGTTTTAGGAAAGTTGAGTTGTACATGTCAATAATTTTTAACTGATTGAAATTGAGAGTAACTATTCTTTAAATCCCTGATAAAAATAGTAAAGTCTGAACCTACGTTCTTTTCAGAATGAATTTCGATGGTTCCCCCCATCATTTCTAGAGCATCTTTTACAAGGTATAAACCAAGACCTGAACCTGTAGATGATTTACTAGCTCGATAAAACATTTCAAAAATTCTAGAAAGATGCTTCTCTTCAATGCCTAGTCCATTATCCGCAATTCTCAACTTAATGCCTCCTTCGATCCGAACAGAGCTAATACTTATCCAAAGCTTCTTTTGATCATAGTTATGATACTTGATAGAATTAGAAAGAATATTGGTGAGGACTGTATGCAATCGTTCTGGATCCGTATAAATTACTTGATTTCCCTTCAGCTCCAATTGAAGTTCAGGATTCGCTTTATCAAATGATTTTAAAAGATCGTACTCCTTTTGTATCTCCAGACCCAAATCAATTTCCTTGATATTAAGTGTTTCTTTTTGTCCCTTTCTCAGGGTAATGATGTCTTTAATTACATTATCAGCTTGTTCTACTCTATCACCAATCATGTTTAGGTAGTTTTCACTTTTTGCAGGATCAGCTTCGCTTTTTAGAACTTGAACTATACTAGAAATAGTAGTTAGAGGAGCTCTTAAGTCGTGAGAAGATCTATATAAAAATGTGTCTAATTCATTATTCGCTTTTTTTAGATTGTCTTGCTCTATCTCCAATACACTAATGATCATACCCAAGCCGATAAGTGCTTGAAGGAAAATGTCTATTCCTCCTGACAGATAAAAAGGTAATGCAAAATTATAATGTCCTTCTAATGTCTGGGAAACGTCGTTAAGAAAGGTATTGAACTGAAGCAGACCATAAACAAGAAAGGCGAATATGATAAACTTTACACCGATTCCGGTCTTACTTCTATTGAACAAAAAGATAGCAGAAGTTATAAAAACTATGCCTCCAAACAATGATTTTACACCTACGCGAAGTAATATTCTAATATTTCCACTATCAGGATCATCAAAGTAAAGCGATACGAGAATAATAGAAAGTGGGAGTATGGCAAAAGCAGTAATCCAAGTCCAGGTTTTACTTACTTTCTGTTCTTTACTAAGCTCGTAGGAACCAATAAAAAGCCATAATATTTGTAAGAAACTAGCACAAACAGCAATAACTGAAATGGTGATTCTGAATGGGTGATCTAGAGGCAATAAAAAAGCGTTTGCTAAGGCAAGTCCTGAGGCAATCATATTTACGGCAAGAGCTAGCCAACTCCAAGACCAATATTGGAAGTAATCGTTTTTGTATTGAATATAAAACTTCCTGAGAATGACCATAATGACCATGGCCAAAAGCGCTTGTATAAGCGTTTGGGAAAGGACGATTTGTACTGGCTCGGGGAACAACTCTTATTCTTTGATGACTAAGTCAAATTCGGTGAATGTTCCATCAGGAACTTCTGTCATCACTTCAATGTCGGTAAGCTTGTTTTTGCCACGATCTCCTGAGAGCATAATCTCTCCGTATTGCTGATAGTCTGCCCATGGAGTAACAAAACCAGGCTCAGTCATATTGGAATCTCTATAAAACGACCACTGAGTTACGAACTTGGTATCTGCATCAACCCATACATTGTATACGTTTTGAGGAGTAACGCCAACATCTTTAAATGATAGGCTCAACACATCTGACTTAGCTCCAAGTAAGGTGGTATCCTCTCTAAGGTATCCAAGGGTAACTCCAGAATCTTTTAGCTTAAATGGCATAACCAACCAATAGGAGTCATTGATCCATATTGACTTACCTCTCTCCAAATAGTAGTCTAATGAATCCATCACTGGCTCTCCATTTCTTTGAACTTTACCCTCATTCGTGTTGATGTTCATGAGGTATGTCGTATTATTTTTTGGGTCCTCTATACGAACATCTCCAGTCCATTTATCCCAAATATGATTTCTACTACCAAAAAAATTCCAAGCGATGTAGTGCGTATTATCCCAAGCTTCCCTTCCACCCATTGCAATCATTGTCTTATCTGCTATCAAAGTAGCAATTAAGTCTGACCCTTCTTGGTCAAACCCTTCTGCCGGGGGGTTGCTATACTCCACAAAAGTGCTCAAGGTATCAGCCTCGTCAAATTGGTTAGCATCTGATGTGGTTTTTTTTGTAGAACAAGAAGCCATGATAATAATGGCGAGCAAAGAATAGGTTAAGTTTTTCATAGAGCTGGTTTTATACCTAAATATACAATGAAAAAAGGGAGACCTTCCGATCTCCCTTTATCTAGTTTATGTTAGTTGTGATCTTTTTTATTTACCGTCTTTAAATTTTTCAAAGCGATCACCATCATTTGCTCTTGGGAACACATTGTCTTCCGTGTTTGCATCAGCTGTCATTTTGTTTGGATCGATAGTGATTTTAGCCACTTGCTTATTCTTTATAAAGACTTTTGTTACTTGCTTCTCATCTCTGTTCCAGATTTCTGCCGGTATCTGCTGCGTCTCAGTTGTACCATCCGTAAATGTCCACTCAATGATGATTGGAGTAACCAATCCCCCATTATTCTTCAACGTAAGCTCGTAAAAGTTTTTACCATCTACAGACTCCTTCACCTTATTCTGGTTCATAGACTGACGATATTCACCAAGTCCACCATTCCATTCTTGAAATACAAATGGTTGCGGGCTTGAGTCAAAGTCTTTCTTTGCTTCTTCATTTCCGTCAATGGCTTGACCTGCTCCCTTAATGTTCTTAGTTTCTAGACCGTTTTCCTCTGTTTGCATTTGGAACCAGCGAACATTATCTAAAGCCACATCTACATAATCCGTTCCGTAAAACCATCCTCTCCAGAACCAATCTAAATCTACGGCGGAAGCATCTTCTAACGTTCTAAAAAGATCGGCAGGAGTGGGGTGTTTAAATGCCCATCTCTCAGAATAGGTTTTGAATGCTTTATCAAAAAGTTCTGGACCCATTACAGTCGTTCTTAAGATATTCAAAGCAGTAGCGGGTTTTGCGTATGCATTGTTTCCAAACTGTCTAATCTGCTCAGAGTTAGTCATGATTGGTCTTACTAATCCTCGCTCTCCGCTCATGTAAGGCACTATGTTAGCGGCAGGACCTCTTCTAGAAGGGTATTCATAATCCAAATAATTATCATCAAACTCTTGTTCTGTTAGGTATTGAACAAATGTGTTTAACCCTTCGTCCATCCAAGTCCACTGACGTTCATCGGAATTAATAATCATTGGAAAGAAATTGTGTCCTACTTCATGAATAATTACAGAGATCATTCCGTGCTTCAAGCGATCAGTATATGATCCATCAGCATCAGGTCTTCCATAGTTGAAGCAAATCATTGGATATTCCATCCCGATAGATGCCGTATGGACAGAGATTGCAACTGGGTAAGGATATTCAGTAGTGAATTTTGAATACGTCTGTAGTGTCTGTGCAACTGCAAAGGTTGAAAAATCTTCCCAAAGCGGGTTTCCTTCTTTTGGGTAGTAAGACATAGCCAATGGCTCATTTCCATCACTCAATTTCACTGCCATAGCATCCCAGATGAATTTTCTAGATGCACAGAAGGCATAATCTCTTACATTTTCAGCTTTGAATTTCCATGTCTTTGTTCCCGTCGCTTTAGTCGCCTCATTTTTTTCTGCCTCTGCTTGAGTCACAATGATTACTGGCTTATCATACGTTTTCTTCGCTTTTTCAAAGCGCTTAATTTGTTCTGAAGTCAACACTTCTTTCGAATTCTGCAATGTTCCTGTAGCTCCAACAATAAAATCTGAAGGCACTGTAAGATCTACTTCGTAATCTCCAAAAGTCAGTGCAAATTCTCCTCCGCCTAGAAACTGCTTGTTTTGCCACCCCTCATTGTCAATGTATACTGCCATTCTTGGGAAGAACTGCGCGATCGTATAAAGGTAATTGTCCTCTTCTTCGAAGTATTCCAAACCTGATCTACCTCCGTCAGACATTCTGTTATTTATGTTGTACATCCAGTCAATACTAAAAGCCATATTTGATCCTGCTTTTAATGGCTCTTCTAGGTCAATTCTCATCATTGTTTTGTTAATGATGTAATCCATGTCTTTTCCATTGCTCTTCACAGATTTAATTTTGAATCCACCATCATAATCAGCGTCTCCTGCCAATCTAAAAACAGCAATAGCACTCAATGTATCTCTCATAGAGTTTCTGCTAATTAGATCAGTATTTGAGTCTTTAGCTCTCACATTTTGATCTAGCTGTACCCATAAGTATTCTAGGTTATCTGGAGAATTGTTGTAATAAGTGATTGTTTCATTTCCCGTAATAGTCTGATTATTATCGTCTAAAACGATTTTCATTTTATAATCAGCTTTTTGTTGCCAGTAATCTTTACCAGGTGCTCCTGAAGCTGTACGGTAAGTATTAGGCGTAGGAAGCATGGTGCCGAGTTGCTCAAACTTCTGCTCCCACTCTGTATCCTTTTGCTTTCGATCTTGCGCGAACATTACAGTGCTCATCACAAAAGCGACAATTAGTAAAATGCAATTTTTCATATTTATAAAAAGTTAATAGTTCTCAATTATTTCAATCGTGCTTATCAGTTTAAATAGGCTGTATCCAACATCAACATCAAGGCTATCCCAGCCACTGCTGAAGATATAATCATTTTCCAGTCTCGGCGACTAGTTCCTCCGAGTGAAACGAAGATGAAACTAATCACCATGAATATTCCAACGATTATTATTTGACCAACCTCTAATCCTAGATTAAATGCGAAAAGCTGAAGCAATATTGTATTGTCCTCTCCCAATAGTGCTCTCAAATAATTGGAGAAGCCTAGTCCATGAATTAATCCAAAAAACCCAGCGTATCCATAGTTTCTCCAAATTTTCCCTTCGGCTATTCGTGTCTCTTTTGTGAAAAGGTTAGAAATGGCTGTGAATAAGATCGTCAATGGAATCAAAAACTCAATAAGCTCTGCATTGACATTGATGATTCTTAAAGTGGAAAGCGCCAAAGTAATAGTATGACCTATTGTAAAAGCAGTAACTAGAATGAGCACTTTTCTCCAATCAGACGATTGATAAAGTGCGCAAAGTACAACCACAAAAAGGATATGATCGTACCCATTTACGTCCAGAATATGATCAAAACCTAACCCATAATACAAACTGAACTCACTCATAAGTGGGCGAATATACGATATGAAGTATATCTCATTGTTTAAGTGTATATGAAATGAAATATGATTTGATGAGTGGTATTGAAAGTAGGCATATCATTTGCGTAGTTTTGAATCATGATTTCAACATTTCTATTTTTCGCTCATCTTTTGATTCATCCTTTTCACGTAAGTGTTTCAGACATCAAATACAAGGAAGATCAAAAGGCGATTCAGATTAGCACACGAATCTTTTTAGATGATTTGGAAGTAGCACTGAGAAATTTTTCTGGCACTGAGAAAATGAACATTACGGCAAAGGAAGAATGGGAATTTGTAAATGATCAACTAAAAAAGTACCTCCTAGAAAACCTTAAGCTTTCTGATGAAAAAGGAGAAATGGAGACCAACTACATAGGAGCAGAAATTGAAGATGACGTCATGTGGATCTATGTAGAAATAGAGAAAGTAAGAAAATTGAAAACTATCAAGGTTTGGAATAGCCTCTTAGTAGAAAGCTTTGGAGATCAAGAAAATCTCGTACACTTTAGAGCTTTTGACAAAGTAAAAAGTGAGCGTCTTTATAAAGGCGATGTGGAGAGGTCGTTTCAGTGGGATTGAGAATTCATTGACACAAAAAAGCCCCATTGAGGGGCTTAAAAATTTCTGTAAAAACTGATTAAAAAACTTCTTTAAAAAGCATTTTCATTTCTTCCCAGCTAGCTTTATCTGCTGCTGCATTATATGCTAATGGTAATCCATGCTCTGCTCCCAAAGCATCAGCTCCTTTGTTGGTAAATGCATGTTGCGCTCCTTCGTATGAAACATATTTGTAGTCAACAGCAGCCTCATCCATTACCATTTTAAAATCAGCTACTTGTTGTTCTGAGGTCCATGGATCATCCGCTCCGTTTGCTACTAAAATTTTGCCTTTTACTATGCCGGCTTTATCTGGCATAATAGGTAACCCAAGTCCTGCATGAAATGCTGCCACACCATCTAAGTCGTATCCAGCGCTTGCCATGCTGAGTGCCATAGTACCACCAAAGCAATACCCAACTACACCTATTTTTTCAGCGTCAACATTTGGGTGATTTTTTAGTTGCTCCAATGCGCTTTCGAATCTCGCTTTTGCCACATCCATGTTGCTGGTCACTGACATCATGAATTTCTGAGCTCCTTCTGGATGATTGGTGTTTTTTCCATCACCATACATATCTAATGCAAAAGCTACATACCCAAGTTCTGCAAGCATATCAGCTCGCTCTCTAGAATGTTCGTTGTGGCCCCACCACTCATGTATCACCAAAATACCTGGTCTCTTTTCATCACTCGTTTGATCAAATGCGAAATAGCCCTTTAAGTTTGTAGTGTCTGCAGTGTAAGAAACTTCTCCGATAGGAGCTTCTACTTTTTCTGATTCGTTGGATGCTTCTTCTTTTTGCGGCGCAGAACAAGCTGCAGCAAGAAGAACTATCATTAATGGAGTAATATACTTTGTTTTCATAGCTAGGTTTTTCTTGTTTTATTGTTAATTGAATTTTAATCTTTAATCCGTAATTCATTCGAAAGCTCATTAGTATCTGAAGCCTTTCTTGCAAAACCATGTTCGAGGAGCAAATGTTTACATTGATCAATCGCATTTACCAATCCGTTTCCTATTTGTTTTTTTTTCATCCCATCAGTAATAAGTGAAACAATATGTTCCCAATCTTTAGATGCTAGCTTTTCATTAATTCCTTCATCTCCCAACACAATAACAAGGTGTTCTAACCTGCTTATGAAAATGAGGATCCCAACTCGTTCTTTGGTTTCAAATACTTTCTCATTCAAAAAAGCCTCTTTAGCCCGAAGAGAAACCATTTCTAGTGCTCTTTCTCTTGAAATTAATGTTCGCTTAATTCCTGGAAATGCAATTGGAATAACATATCCGATAATTGCCAAAGTGAGCAGAATAAAGGCCGACTCTACGTAGGTAAGTTCAGCGAGCATCCATGTATAAGAAAGTAAAGCAAGAACTGCTATTCCTGATGCAACCAATACTAAACTGAGATAAGAAGACACCTCATGATAGTGATCACTTCTTCTTGCGAAGAAAGGCACAATTTCACCACAAGAATCCATCTCCAATGATTCTACAGCGTGCTTTACTTCTTCCTTTTCGTCTTCTGTAAATATATATTTCTTCATTTTTCAAATTTTTTACCAGCCTCCAGAAGCACCTCCGCCACCAAAGCCTCCGCCACCTCCAGAGAATCCACCACCACCCGAAAAGCCACCTCCACCACTTCCTCGACCATAGCTAGAGTAGCCACCATAATATCCTCCTCCTCTGCCTCCTGAACCTCTGCCATTTAAGAATATAAAAGCAAAAACAGATGTGAATATGGCCGCTGAAAGATTAACGATAATCCAGAGTGTGACAAACAAAATGGAAATGACAATCAAGTTACTTTTAAGATTTCCGTATTTCTTTGCCAGCACTACTTTAATCATGATCATACAAAAAATCAGAAAAATAGCTCCAATAAAAAACGCCATTGATATGTTGTCATTTCTGGAAGTGGTACTGGTTTCAGAAACGTCAGGAAGTTGTTCGCCCTTAATTAAAGAAATAATAGATTCTAAACCTTCTTCAATTCCCAAATAATAATCGCCATCTCTAAAATGTGGAATTACACTATTCTCGATGATACGTTTAGCTAAAGCATCTGGAATAGCTCCCTCTAAACCATATCCAACTTCTATTCTCACTTTACGATCTGCCTTTGCTATCAAAAATAAAACACCATCATCAGGGTCTTGTCTACCTAATTTCCATTCATCGGCCACTCTTATGGAATATTGTTCTATTGTTTCCGGACTAGTTGATGAAACTATCAAAATAGCTACTTGGCTACCTTTTTCTTTCTCCAAATCACTAAGCTGAGCTTCAATCACGCTGATTTGAGAGCTAGATAATAATCCTATTTGATCGGTGACTCTTTTCTCAAGTTTTGGGACAGATAGCTGACTATAAAGTACAAAGGAAAAGAGGATAAGGACGAGTGGAAGTACGAATTTTAGAATCGATTTCATAACTTCGATTAAAATAGTCAATTCAAATGAATAAGAAAGTAATAAGTATCATAATTATAGTCGTTGTTCTTTTTCTCATCTATAATCTGTTTGCTGGGAAATACAACAAAATGGTCGAACTGGATGAAGAAGTAAACACAGAGTGGGCCAATGTAGAGACACAGTATCAAAGAAGGTATGATCTAATTCCTAATTTAGTAAATACTGTAAAAGGCTTTGCAGACCAAGAAAAAGACGTGTTGGTAGGAGTGACGGAAGCCAGATCAAAAGCATCTAGCATTCAAATAGATCCATCCAACTTGAATGAAGCAACAATGCAAAAGTTTGCAGCAGCTCAAGGTGAGTTGAATTCTGCCTTGTCTAGGCTGTTGGTAACTGTAGAGAGGTATCCAGATATCAAATCCAATCAAAATTTCTTAGAGCTTCAAGCACAGCTAGAGGGAACTGAAAACAGAATTTCTGTTTCCAGAACTAGATTCAACGAAAAGTCAAAAC
>CAYGTD010000055.1:0-15136 GCA_964352725.1 uncultured Roseivirgaceae bacterium | reverse complement strand
GAATTCATTTCAGAATTTTTCCCCTAATAGCGAAATCATTCACTTGAACTTGAAACAGTATTATTAACTTTCTTTATCTCAATGCTGAAAAGAGAGCTGCAGCATCAGTGCAAAAGAGAGTGGATTGGAAAGCCCTTCCTGTGTGGACGGATTGACTACATACTGTATGTCAGGCTGTAGCATTAACCATGATTTTATTGGAAGTGAATAAGTGAGTTCAATTACCGTTTCAATAGTCTCATTGCTATTTTGCAACTCTTGAAATTTACTACCATTAAATCCAGAAGAGAAAGCAAGACCAAAACTATCATCAAAATTAGAAATAGGATTGCTCATGACAAACCCGCCAGAAAGTGCTGAACCCAAACGATTGAATCGACTGTTGGCTATTCCATATCGGGCAAAGAAGGCGATATAATCTTCTTCCTTATTTAAAGCAAGGTATTTCTGAACTCCTATGTAAACTCCAAAGTTACCGCGATCTTGATCAGACACTGGTTCGATCGTTTTAAATTCGGATGTATAATACCATCCACCAATATTGATTTTATCCTTCATGTAAACATCATGCTCTCTGCCTACCTTTTTTCTTCTGGACTCATAGGATCTTTCCATGTTTTGCTGATACTCATTGAAATATTTGCCTGTGTATACGGAAATTTCACCAGCTATAAGAGCGCCATCTGAGGATGATAGGGCTATTTCATTGCTTTCCAAATTAGTCGGATCACCTGAGACTCCATCCAATATGGCTAATCGCACTCTTGTTCTATTTCCAATAAAAGAGGCCATGCGAATACCCAATGAAGAAATAGGAAAAATAGACGGTCCATTCTGACCGCTTTGAGCATACTCTGCTCCAATTCCAAAAGAACTATTGATGAATAAAGTGCCGGGTCTTAGGACATCAAACTCCGAATTCAAATCATAAAGACCAGCAAGAACAGAAATACGATCGTTAAAAAAATTATGCTGAACCCACATTTCAAAAAGCCGCCATGTTGGAACTGCCTCAATGTTACTGGCTACCTGAAAGTCCCCCATCAAGTCTGTTGCTTGGCCTCCATGATTCCCTAGTCCATACACGAATAACGAGAGATTGTCTTTTAAGTCAAATACCTCATCAAAGTTGACCTTAGCAGTGATGTCAACATTATCCATATAAACAAATCCTGTCTCCAAACCACCTATTACATTGTACCATGGAAGTGCCGAATAGACCGCCTCCAACTCGAGCCACGACTTATCTAACGTTTCCTTGTCTTGAGCTAGGAGACTTAGAGTGGGTAGGGATATCAACCATAAAAAAACAAAACGATGTTTCGTTGAATTCATACCAAATGCTCAAGGAATAAAGTGAGTTAATTACTTTCCAAATAAATGGAATTACTAATGTAAAATAATGAATTATAAGCTGTGCCAATAATACTTAAATGTCTGAATTCGGTCTCTAACCAATTTTGAAATCAATGAGCAGTAACCTATTGAAGTAAAATCTACTTCAATCCGAATCTGTAATACTGGAAATCATAAATGCCTTCATAACGTATGATATTCATAGATGCTATTCAATTCAAAAGAAAGATTTGAAATAAAAAATACAGGTAAATAAAAAAGCTATTCAATATAAAGTATTGAAAACCAGAACCTTCACTTTATTCATATTAAAAATAGTTCGCAATTTGATTATGAATCTTGATAGAAAAATAACTTAGCTTAGTAGTCAAGTATGATTAAGCCTGAAATACCTAAGCTTGAAAAGGAGCGGCTGGTCGAGTTAAATGCCTATGATATTCTGGATACATTGCCAGAAGAAGACTATGATGATTTAACAAGTATTGCTGCTGAAATTTGTGATACAAATATTTCACTTGTTAGTCTTATAGACGAGCAAAGGCAATGGTTCAAATCCAAACATGGATTAGGTGCCGATGAGACCCCCAGAGAATATGCATTCTGCGCCCATGCGATCAACAATCCTAAAGAGTTGTTCATGGTTAGTGATGCACGCAAGGACGAGCGATTTCATGATAACCCATTGGTCGTTAAAGATCCACATGTTACTTTCTATGCGGGTGTACCGCTTGTTAACGAAAAAGGGTTTGCTTTAGGCACGCTGTGTGTCATTGATGATAAACCAAAAACCCTCTCGGAATCCCAACAAAAGGCACTTAAAGCACTTGGGAAGCAAATCATGAATATCCTAGAGCTGAGAAGAAAGAGAATGGAATTGGAGTTATCTGTGAAATCACTTGAACTCAGTAATGAAGAGCTGGATCGTTTTGCAAGTATGGTGGCCCATGATGTAAAAGGGCCCTTAACTGGCATAAATGAATTAATTCAAATCCTTGATAAGGATAATTATTTAAAAGAAGAATCACATCAAGCCAAAGAACTAGTCAATGTCATTTCCAAAGCAAGCGGACAGCTTAGCAAATTGGTGGATCAATTATTGAATTATACCAAATCTGTTCATCTAAGTGATGTAACACTTGAGGAAATACCAATCGATGATCTAAAAAGCCATCTCCTAGATTTGTTCTCTTCCTTTGAACATCTTCAAATCACCTTTAAGTCATCCATCAAATCCATTGTCACAATTAAGTCTGCAATCGAGCGGATATTGTTAAACCTGATTAATAACTCTATCAAGTACAACGATAAAAAGACAACTGAGATTACCATTACTCTTGAAGAAGATAAAAAGAACTATTTCATTTCCTTAATTGACAATGGACCGGGCATTGATAACTCTGAGCACGAGAAAATATTTGAAATTTTTCAGGTTTTAAATATAAAGGATGGAAAAGGAACGGGGCTAGGGTTAGCAATTGTCAAAAGATTGATTGATTCCATGAAAGGCACCATAAAGGTAGAATCGCCTGAAATTGGTATTAAATTCCTGATTCAAATCCCAAAGTAAATCACTCAATCATATCATTCTGGTCTTAGCGTCTCGCTGAGACCCAACCAAGATAAAAACGGCCTAGTTGAAAAGTCGACCTTAAGGATGATGGTTGGGCTTGTAGCCTATGGAAAGACAACCGCAATTGAAATCAAATGACCTGGCAGATCCAAAGGGGGTGGAGTCCAAATAGCTTTACGAGGAGGAGCTACTATTAAGATTCAAATAAAAATGAATTCAAAGCAAAAGCGAAGTAATCTATTAATAACTTTTCGGTTAAAATCAATGAATTCTATAGCAAAAATAACAGATGGAAAATGCACTTCAATTCTATAACGACTTAATTAACTACTTCGAGGAGAATTACATCAATCTTGTTTTTATTCTATTGTTTTTGATAGCAGGATTTGTATTGTCCTCATTAATACAACGAAGAGTAAAATTGCGTTTAGCCAAGAAATCACCTAATAATATCACGGCTAATTTCACCTCACAGATAGTAGGGTTTATTCTAAAGTCAATCGTTGTTTTCGCCACTCTATATTTACTTGGGCTTAGTTCCTTTACTAATAAATTACTTGCTGGTGCTGGGTTATTAACCTTTGTAATTGGTTTTGCTTTAAAAGATATTGGCGAGAACTTCTTAGCAGGAATTATTCTAGCTTTTAAAAGTCCCTTTAGATTAGACGATTTAATAGAAGTAAATGGCATTATTGGACATGTAAGAGACATTAGCATACGGGAAACACTCATAAAAACCCCAGATGGCAAAGATGTTTTTCTACCAAACTCGATCATCCTTAAAAATCCATTATATAATTATACTCTTGATGGTTATCTACGATACGAGTTTACTATTGGTATTGCTTATGAGAACAATCCTACAGAAGCTATCAAAATAGTACTTGAAACCGTAAAAAAAGTTGAGGGCGTTTTAAATGGGGATAAAGATCCTTCAATTACCATTAATGAACTGGACACAAACTCTATTAATATTAATGTGAAATTTTGGATAGATACTTTTAAATCTACGAAGCGGACTGTTCATAATAGCCTTCGTTCACAATTGATGAATGATGTGGTTGAAGCTTTGATTGCTAATGGTTTTAGTTTACCTGCATCAATTATTGAGTTAAAAAATTATGAACCCTACGGAAATTTGAAGCTGAATGTTCGGCAAGAAAAGATAACTAATGAACAATCATAGGGAAAAATATGAAAAGTTATAAACCAGGTAACAGCTGTAGAAAAAGAGACCATTCTATTCTTAGCCTCTCGCTGAGACCGTACCAAGCATAAGTCCACTTAATGAGTGTTGAATGCCAGATTCAAATTCCGAAGTAATCAGATGTTCATTACAAAAGACACTAGAGTGTATGACTTGTGTAATCCTTCATTCATGAACAATTGTGAACAAATTCGTGATTTTGTAGTCTATATTAGAGTAACCTATAAAACATATGAACTATCTAGAAATAATTCTTAAGCTCGTTATTGGTCTAAGCATCTTAAATGTTTGGCTTGTTCGATCTAAGCGGAAGACACCCTTTAGAGGAGGTACTTCATCCAACATCACAGAGGAATTTAAAGCTTATGGACTTCCATCATGGTTTATGGTGGTGATAGGTACGATAAAAGTAGCGCTATCCCTAGCTTTAATCATCTCCATATGGTACCCCATGTTTGAAATGATCTCTTCTCTTGGCATTGCTGGGCTGATGGCTGGAGCAATCGTAATGCATTTCAAAATTGGAGATCCAATAAAGAAGGCCTTTCCTGCTTTTCTTTTCCTTATTCTATCAATTGCAGTGTATTTGATTTAATATTCTGAAAAAAACCATAAAAACAAATAGGCATTTATAATCATAAATAAGAAAGAAGGTAATGAGGCTTTGATACTGTCTCTTACCTTTAATCTTACACCAAACCCAAGTAGCATCAGTAATGATAATCCGGCCGTGGCTGCCATACCTATCCACGGATATAACAAACCAATAAGGATGCCTATTGAACCAAGCAATTGCAGTAGGCCTGTCAAAATTCTTTGATAAACTTCCAAGCCAAAGCGATTGAATTCGTTTATCATTTTTTTTGAAAAAAGACAAGTAAGTCCGTAATAGAAAAATGAAAGTGAAGTAAGACTTGCTAGTATAAGATTAATCTTCATTGGTAACGAACCCATTTAGAGGTCAAAGGTTTAAATACGGGACTAATTCTGATCATAGCGTATCGCTGAGACCAATCAAGATAGAAACGGTATATTTTTAAAAACAGATAGTATTACCTTGTTATCTTACAGCTATGGTTCAGATCATCTTGTTATTACTCACGCTTGTCGGAATCATTGGATTCGTCTACTACATCTTCAAAGATGAAGGACCCCACTAGTGAATGAAGTGAACACAAGCTGGCGCGAGGAAAAGAAATCATGTTTCTTCTCAAGTGCATGATTCGTACAGTCTAGGATCAAATCATGCTTCATTTTTATAATAGGTCTCAGCTACTTCATTCTGAAAGGTTTCTTCCACACTAGTTTCAGCATTCACTTTTGCCTTTAAGACGGTTGGTCTTTGCTCCCTATGGAGAAAACACGTGACTAAGCATGCTTGTCCATTTGGGCTTCAAAAGCAAACTAGAAACAAGGATACTATTTGGTATGTGAGGACACCAATCAAATCTTATTCATAAAAAAATCATTAAGGGTGTAATGTTTTGTTTAGCTGAACCACTAACCAAATAAACACTAATAATGATGACTATCAATAAAGCAAAAGACCTTCTAGAAAGCCTGCAGAATAACACCTTCGATAAAGGCGAAATAAAAGTTTATCAGAAATTTATCGGAATACTGAACAGCATAGAAAACAGAAACCTATCTACTTCAGAAAAAGACTTAATAGAAAAGAAGTTGACAACTCTTGATTTAGCCAATGACACTAGAAACAGGAAAAAGTACATTAGAAAAAAATCAAATGAATTTCTTCAATACTTAGAATCAGAGTTTTCTATTGTCTTAAAAGATCATTACACAAACTATGGGGTAAGTATAGGAATGGTTTTTGGAATGACTATTGGAACAAGTATTTTTAAGGGTAGTGATGGAATTGCTATAGGGATGTGTTTAGGGATGTGTTTAGGATATATAATAGGTCAGCAAATGGATAAAAATGCCGCCAAACAAAATCAAGTGTTAAACATAGCCTAGTACATGAGTAGTGATTTTTATACTACAAAAATTTTACCCTATGCTGCGATCATCGTAAAGATTTGCAGAGCATATACCAATTCACAAGTAGATTTTGAAGATTACTATCAAGAAGTCTGCTTGCAAGTCTGGAAAAGCAGTGACAATTTTCGAGAAGAGTCAGAATGGTCTACTTGGGTTTATAGAGTATCACTAAATGTGTGTCTAACTCTGCTCAAGAAAAAAAATAACAATAAACAACATTTCGCTTCTGACTATTTACCGCCAGAATTGGTAGAGGATAGTTATGCATTTGAAGATGAACCATTGAATGAATTGTACGATGCTATAAGGCAGTTATCAGAAATAGATAGAGGAGTTATTATGCTCTACCTAGAAGAAAAGTCCTATCAAGAAATAGCAGATATCATTGGGACAACCGCCAATAACATTGGAGTGAGAATCAAGCGAATAAAAATCCGGTTAAAAAAGATTTTAGAGAAATAAAATGGGAAAATCAATTGAATCAATTTGGAAGAACGGCTTTTTGAATGATAGTGCTCTAGTCATTCCAAAGTTAAACAACCTATACAGCCAAAAATCAAATCATATTATAGACAAGTTTAAAAGGATGTTTAAAATGAATCTCATTTTAATTGTCTTAGGATCTTTTATAATACTAGCAGCCAGTTTTGCTGTAGGAATACCCTATATGGGAGTGCCTATGTTTTTACTAATGAATATTTTGGTAATTCTTAATAAGAAACTACTAAATACACTGATGTTAATAGATAAAGGTAAAAACAGTTATGATTATCTAATGTCATTTGATAGCTGGCTAAAATATCAAGTAAGCACAAATAAAAAGTTTGCACGTGTTTTTTACCCATGTGCATTCTTATCACTTGTTATTGGTTTTTGGATGAAAAAAGAAGGTGATCTTCGAATTGGAGATCATTTGGTAAATAAGTTACTTCTTACCTATCCTGATTTACTCCTCATAAATGGAATCCCTGTCGTGGGTATCATAGGAGTCTTACTTATAGCCGGAATAATAACGCTACTAAGTGCACATATTTACACATGGGACCTCAATTTGGTTTATGGTAGAGTCTTTAAAAAATTAGACGAGATAGTAGCTGATATTAAAGAATTAAGGGCTTAAGAAGCAACTTTAAACATTGAGAGATGGTGATTGATAACTCTCCACTTCTCCTTCCTGTCTTTTCGACCTGCCTGCAGCAGTCTGGCGCTAGCAGGAATAATTCATTTGCTATTTCTCACTACACTTCGAAATGAAAAATCGTAGTGACGTTCTGAACGAGTTTAGGCTCCTTTTTTCATTAAACTATAGATCCTGAAACAAGTTCAGGGTGACTGTCAAGCAAATCCCATTATTTGATCTTCTTGTGTCATTCTGAGACTAGCCGCCCGCACTCATTTCAGAATCTCTTGATACGCCTCAGCCTCGATTTGTGTCCTCACGAATAGAAATAATCACTACTATTTTGTGAGGACACAAACCTTGGTATCAGTTTTAGCTTAGCATCAACCAATCAATAGACGCAAATTGCTTACTGCTGATTATCCTTCAATGCCTTCCTAATGATCTTATTTAGTTCAGTTAGGTCCACCGCTTCGAGTCCAGATAAATCAATCTCTATATCATGTAGGTCTTCAAGATCTATTAGGATTGCGTCCATGTCTTCTGTAATGTCCGTAGATAAAGAGGATAGTATCACAAGATTAGCCTGATCAGCAAGTGATGAAAGACTTGATAGCTCTGATAATTCGCCTAATTGTGAAAGAGCGGACAATGAAGATAAATCCGACAATTGAGAAAGTTGAGACAAGGAAGACAGGCTGCTTAGGGAGCTTAAGGATTCATCGCCACCACTTATTTTCTTCAGTTTAGAATTATCCTTTTGGGCAGCAGCGCCGAACACTACTCCTACTATCATGATGAGTGCTAATACATTTTTCATATCCTATGTTTTTTATGATTTTTAGATAGTACCAGCAAATTTTAGGAAGGTTACAAGGAGTTGGAAAGTTTTTAGTTTCTCTTTTTCGTCTTCTTACTGCGACAGTAGGAGAAATCTCCTCTTAACTATTTCCTGCTACGCTTCGAAATGATAAAACATAGAGGTATTCAGAAAAAAGGTTATTGTAGTCACTCCATTGGCTTATGTTCTAAAGTAAAATATTATCATGAAAATTTAACTTATAACTAAATACTTAGTTTGAACTAAGTATTTAGTTACATTTGAAGCAATTCAATTTTAATACTACATATGATCCTTAGAGTTCTCGTCTTCTGTTGCAATGTTCTTATTCTTTGTTCATGTCAATCTCAGGAACGCATTGGTGCATTTAATCTAAATGGGAAAAGTACCATTTCCGTGAAAAATGATACTCAAAAACCGATAGTAATTGAGATTGAAAACTGGTATTTATTGCCTTATGAATCGCAGAAAATAGATACCTCTCTCCTAGTTGGGGATTCTATTCATTTTCAACTTATTACGCAAGGGAATTCCTATTTCGATATCACGATTGATGAGAAACGCATGAAAGTATTCTCCCAACCCAATGCGAGTATCCGATTGAATCTGTCTGAAGGTCAAAACGAAGTTCAGTTTTCTGGAGATCTAAAAACAATAAATCAATTCATTCAGAGGAAATCAGTTGATTTTACATCTCCTGATTCTGACTGGTTACCAAGAGTCAATTTCACACAAATGCAGGAGCGATTTACAGACTTAATTAAGGCAAACGATTCAATAACAAACCTTCATCTTGATTACCTATTTCAGCATCGAAGTGAATTTCCAAATTGGTATGTTGAATTTGAAAATAAGCGGCTGAAATACCTCAATGCCCATTGGAAATTGAATAGTCTCATGTACAGGAAAAGGATGATGAATAAGAGCGATTCTCTTCCTGGAAAGTTCTTAGAAAAAACCATTGGCGATTTAGCTGTTAATGATAAGAGCATGATTGGAAACGCTCGATACATGAATTTTTTGAGCGATTATATAGGATATAGTACTGACCCGCAGTATCAAAAGGAGAAGCCATCTTCAATGGATGAATGGATTCAGTTTTACGAAGAACAAATTGAGGTCACCAATACACTACTAGTAGGTGAAGTGAAAAATACGTATTTGACTTTTTTATTAGGTAATGTCTTAGAAAACAGAAAACACATCTTTCAAGAAAATTGGATATTGAACATTTCTAACAAAGATTTAATCACCTATCTCAGAGAAGTAATAATTTCAAACCCCACCTTACCTCAAGGAGCCAAAGTTCCATATTTCTACCTGATGGATAGCATCGATTCCTATAATGAACCGAGTGATTTTAAAGGAAAAATTGTACTCATTAATTTTTGGGCTACTTGGTGCAAACCATGCATTATGGAGTTTCCTTACGATAATCAATTAGTCGATCAGTTTGAGAATGAATCTGTGGATATTATTAACATTTGTATCGACTCTAACTATGACTCATGGAAAAAGGGTCTTAAAAAATATGCCTTAAAAACGATTAATTTATTTGCCCAAGAAGAGTGGAATAATACGATAAAAAAGAATTTTGGAATTCTAGAATTGCCTCATAGTATTTTGATTGATTGGAAAGGTCAAGTAGTTCAAAACAAATGTCCTAGAGCCAGCGAAAATGTAGATAAACTCATAACACAGCTTTTAATAGACAAGAAAAAAGCGGACAACAAATAATACTTAGTCTCTTTCTGAAACTGTTCTGAAAATCGGCTAGCTTGGTAAAGCGAAATAAATACATCAACTAAATAATAAATATGGGATTACAGTATACGATTGCTAGAGGAACTTCGATAGAGAAGCTATTGGAAGAAGTTGAATCAAAGATTGAAGAAGGATGGGTGCCTAAAGGAGGAGTTGCTGTGGCAAATGGTACAAATTTTATTTTCGCACAAGCCATGATCAAAAAGTCTAAGTGATCGCTCTAAGTATCTCCTTTTGTTTTGTGCCTCACTTTAAAATCCACTTCAATTAATATCATAGTCGTACTTATTTGGTAGAGAGAAACAGATAAGCAATTTCAACAAAAACAACTCAGACAACTTCCATTCTACACTATTCGAACCTTCTTATCTAACACTCCGTACTAGGACAGGAATTTCTTGAACCCTCGAAAGAGAACAAGTATTCTTTTTGAGTTTTTAAACGGATTTAATAATTAAAGTACGACTATTATGAATCAAAAAACGTCAAGCGCCTTTATAGCCGCATCATGGATCGCCATGGGAACTGGTATCGTAGGATACCTGATCGGACTGTTCAGAGCAGAAATGCTACTCAATGAAAAAGGATACTACTTCACTGTGTTAATGTACGGACTCTTCTCTGTCATTTCCTTGCAAAAGGCCGTTCGGGATCGGCTAGAAGGTGTACCCGTCACAGACATCTATTATGGCATTAGTTGGTTCTCCACTTTACTATCGATACTCCTTCTCGTCATCGGTCTTTGGAATGCTGATCTCTTGCCAAGTGAGAAAGGTTTCTACGCTTTTGCCTTCCTGCTTGCCACCTATGGAGCCATAGCAGTTCAGAAAAATACTCGAGATAATCAAATAGCTTTCAGGGAAAAAGAATAAATGAAATACGTATTCCTTTTGCCTCTTGCCTTTGCGATAGCTTGCTCTTCGGAACCTCGGCAGTATGAACTCATAACAGAAGACTACTGCGTACAACAGTCTGAAAGAAGCATTAAAACCTTGAACGATCTGACGGATTTCTCAACAATCGATTCCACCAAAACGGGTGTTTTGGTACTGGAAGAAGGAGATATTTCCATGATATTCAGGGCTTGGCTTAGTGAGGCTGCACAGGAAAGCATTGATATTCAGTATTTTATTTTCTCGGGAGACAATGTAGGTCTAATAGCTGTTGATTATTTATTGAGAGCTGCCGATAGAGGTGTAAAGGTTCGCTTGTTGGTAGACGATATCATGGTAGATGCGGATGCCGACGAACTACTCGCACTCAACTCTCATCCCAACCTCGAAATCAAAATCTATAATCCTACAGCAAACATTGGTAAGAATCTGTCTTCCAAGTTGGGGAATTTGGCAGGTGACTTTCGAGGGTTTAACCAACGGATGCATAACAAAACGTTCAATGTAGACGGGAAAGTGATCATCACAGGAGGACGAAACATCGCCGATGAATATTTTGATTACGACCATGAGTATAACTTCCGAGACAGGGACGTCATGCTTCTGGGAGAGACAGTTCTATCAGTGACCAACTCCTTCTCCCTCTTTTGGGAAAGTGACCTAAGTGTACCTATCGAGGATTTAATCAACGTCAGTGAAGAAGAAATGAATGTGGAGGTAAAATTTGAATACATTCATCAGTATGCGTGTAATCCCGCCAATTTTTGGCCTGAGGTGAGACAAAACATTGAAAACGTTCCGCTTCTGTATCAGCATCTGGACAGCACATCAAAAGTAGTTTGGGTAGATGACGTTTCGTTTGTCTCAGATCTACCCGGCAAGAATGACGGTGCGGAGGGACTTGGTGGTGGCGGTATGAGTACAGACGCATTGATTGATCTAATTAATAACGCTAAAAGGTCTGTCTACATCCAAACCCCATACTTAGTAACCACTGAGCTTAGTCAGCAACTCTTTCAGCAGGCTATTGAGAGAGGTGTAGAAATCAAAATCCTCACCAATAGTCTTTTATCTACGGATAATCTAGAGGCGTTTAGTGGCTACAAGCGAGAACGAGAAAAACTATTAGACATTGGTGTTCAAATCTATGAGTTCAAACCAGATGCTGCTATTAGATATCAAGTAATGACAGGAGCCTTACAGAAAGAGGTCAACTTCAGTCCCATCTTTGGACTTCATGCCAAGTCCATGGTGGTGGACAAAGAAATAGCGGTGATAGGAACGTTCAATTTGGACCCACGAAGTGCCAATTTGAATACAGAGTGCATTGCTGTGGTGAATGATACTACCATTGCTACTAATCTGGCAAACACCATGCTGGAGGAATTCAAAGAAGAAAACGCATGGCAAACTACTCGTGATTTCAATCCAGATGACCTTGCTAGCAATGGGAAACGATTCCAACTTTGGCTGAGAGGTGTTGTACCAAAGTCCATTCTGTAAGCGACTTGGTGTTCATATAGTTTAGTCTACCTTACTTCTTTTACACTTATGAAAATAAGCCTATTACACCCCAATTAAAAAAATGAAAAATTCAATCGTAAACTATCTGTTAGATTCAACCAAAATCATGGGAATCTTACTACTCCTGCTTACATTGTCCTTCTGCTCTGAGGACTCATCGGATCCTCCCAATATCGAGGAAGAAGAAAAAAAAGAAGAGTCTACTGTCTATGACAACAGCATTTCAGTTCCTTTAGGGGGAAATGCTTACCAAACGGCTGGATCAGACTTCCTAAGTATTACAGAAGAAGGAGTGACCTTCTGGGACGCTGCGGATACTGAGTTCAGCGCATTTGTTTATTCAGATGCAGACATGACAATCAGGCTAGACATTCAGATCACCTCACAGACTGGTAACAGTTCCATTTCTGTAACCTCCAATGGAAAGACTCATCAGGCTGACATAGCTGACGGGACATCTGGTCTAGTAGAGATTGGTGAATTTGATATCAAAAAAGGATACAACGAATATGCCTTTAAAGGAACCGAAAAAGCAGGTACAGACTTTGCAAATATCACCAACATAGCTATCCACTATAATGGAGCACTTCAGCTCAACTATATCCTCAACAATGAGGGTAACAATTTTTATTGGGGAAGAAGAGGTCCATCTGTACACATGAACTACACCGCTCCAAACGATACAGACTATGAGTGGTTTTACAATGAGATGACCATTCCTACTGGTCAAGATGTGATTGGCTCTTACTTCATGGCCAATGGCTTTAATGAAGGATATTTTGGTATTCAAGTCAACTCAGAAACTGAGCGAAAAGTATTGTTCTCTGTATGGAGTCCATTTGATACCGAAGATCCAGATGATATTCCAGAAGAGTCAAAAATCAAACTAATTAAAAAAGGAGATAATGTAACAATCGGTGAGTTTGGTAATGAAGGTTCTGGAGGACAGAGCTACATGCTTTATGATTGGCAAGCTAATGTCGCTTACAAATTCCTCAACTCCGCTACTCCTGACGGACTAGGCAATACCATTTACACCGCCTACTTCATGGACCCAAGTGTTGGGACGTGGATGTTGCTAGCCAGCTTTTTACGACCACAAACGGATACATGGTACCTTGGACAATACTCCTTCCTAGAAAACTTCATGGATACGCAAGGACACATAGGCAGATCAGTAAAGTTTGATAACCAATGGATGTTTGATACCAATGGAAACGCGGTAGAACTGACCTCTGCCCTATTCACAGGCGACAATGTGGCCAACATATCATATCGTCTGGACTTTAGCGGAGGTATTCAAAATGACGCCTTCTTCTTGAGAAACGGTGGTTTTTTCAATGGAGAAATTCCTCTAAATTCACAGTTTAGTAGGAATGCCAACGGGCAAGCACCTACCATTGATTTCAATTCACTTCCATAAGGAAAAAAACTAAAATTCATGACTCCTCCAACGCTACACCTGGCAGATGTACTGAAAAACCACGGAAAAAACATGTCGAACAAAGTGGTGGCCATTACTGGTACCACCAGCGGCACGGGCTTTGTCTGTGCTCGTGAGCTGGCGAAGAAGGGAGCCACTCTCATTCTGCTCAATCGTAAAAGTGAAAGGTCTCAAAACTCGTTACAGGAACTAAAAGAAGCAGTGCCGGAAGCCAACTTCGATGCGATTGATTGTGATCTGCAAAACCTTACAAGCGTAATGGAAGCCATGGCTTCCATTAAATCAAAATACAATGTGGTAGATGTGCTGATCAATAATGCGGGAGTGATGGCACTCAAGGATCAAGCAACGATGGATGGTTATGACATACAGATGCAGACCAATGTCATTTCTCATTTCTTGATTACCAAAGAACTATTTCCCCTTCTAAAAGAAAGCGCGGAGGCACGTATTGTAAATCATAGCTCCATGGCTAGGCTGGGCGGTCCCCTAGATATCAAATACTTTGGCAAAAATGGTGGCAACTTGGGAGGTGATGAAGCAGAAGATGAAACTGGGTTTAGAGGACCTAGGTGGGAGCGCTATCATCAAACCAAATTGGCCAATGCAGTATGTACTTACGCGTTAAAAAACAAACTGGAAGAGGCCAACATGAGCCATGTCCTTCCGCTGCTGGCACATCCTGGTCTAGCACGCACTAACCTGCAGGTAACCACCTCTGAAGATGGAGGGATGGATGCCAAATCAGAATTCATGAATCAGGCTCAATCAGCTGAAGATGGAGCTACTGGCATCATTCGAGCAGCGATGGATCCAGAAGCCAAAGCGGGCAGCTTCTATGGCCCTTCTGCAGGATGGAGCGGCTACCCTGATGTGTTGCCGCCTGAAGACCTCCTATTTGACGAATCCAATATCAGCGTCTTTTGGGAAGGCTGTGAAAAAGCAGTTGGGAAATTTAATTTTTAAAGTTTCCGTTCCATTCACCGATTAGCAGAACAGCTAATTCACTTCCCTAAGACAATGAAGCACTATAAAACTAAGCTTTGATCCGTGACTTACGTATCAAGGCTTTTTTGTGGTACTCATTTTTTAAAACCACCTGCTACCAAACAATTTCTCATCACTTTTATAAATTCGTTATATTTGAAAGCATAGATTGCACAATACACCCCTGCCTTTGCCGGCAGGCAGGCGACAACAAACGTTTAATGTCGTTAATATGATTGATAATCTAATATTTACAAGAATCAACTAAAAAACATATAAGGCGGATATAGTGCATAAAAGTGCACTATATCCGGATGTTACCAGCAATTCACTGCACATAGTATATAATGGAAGATTGGAATTTCGGAATTAGCACTTTTGTGGGACTTGGTTACGTTTTCTACTTCCTGAACTTAGGAATTCAAAGCA
>CAYGTD010000054.1:0-15296 GCA_964352725.1 uncultured Roseivirgaceae bacterium | reverse complement strand
TTTTTTATGCTTTATATTTTTTTGGAGATTGTCTTATCAAGAAAGATTTGAACGTGAGAAAGACTAGGTGTTTGATGATCCTCTTTATCGTTTCGAATTGAATTTGCAACTGACTATTATTTTGCTCTAACGCAGAGATAGTAGATTGAGCTTACTTTCTTCTCTGCTTAAACGACCAAGTAAATTCAAACTCAGAAACGATAGTGCCGTCTTTCATTTTACCAACAGTCTTAAAGGTAGCTTCTGCAGCATCACGCGTATTTATGGCTTTGTTTACAGCATCAAATGCTTTGTTTCCGTCTTCGCAGGTAAAGTAAACACGGTCAACTGCTTTTTTATAAAAGTTTGCTTTCATATCCACAATAATGAAAGCGACAGAAGGATTTAGACCTTCAATGGCTAGTAGGCAAGGAGAAGCCGTAGAAAGCTCAGCAGCCATGCTTTGAACAGCAAAGTAGATTGATTTAAAGGGGTTTTTATTTAAACTTTTAAATGGAACTGAAGTAACACAAGATTCTTTTGAAAGAGATTTGACTCTAATACCTGCTATCCAGCCCATCGGAAGTTTAGCAAATAAGAAAAAAGAAAAAAGTGTGGAGTTGGTAACTCTTTTTAAAAGTTTGATTTGCTTCTCACTTAAATCCATTAATTATTTCCGCTTCGTTTTTCTTGGTCAAGAATCTTTTTCTTCTCTTGATTCATGAAGTATTTTTCAAGACTTCCTTCAAGTAGTTTGATAATGAAGAAAAGTACTCCTAAAATCCCTATTCCAACATAAGGGATATCAATATTTGCGTCGATTATTGGCTCTATGAGAATTTGTTCGAGGATAAAAAGGATCACAGCGACTGTTAGCATTATAGTAGAAGCTTTTCTACCCACACGAGCAGCTGCCAGTTGCTCAATTGTCTTTCCCAATTCTAGGTTTTTGTCCTTAATTTCTTCGTTTTGATCTCTAATTTGAAGATTGGCATTATCAAGCTTCTTTTGTAGCCTGTCAGATACACGGGTTATTACTTTAGCTTGAGCAATAAGTTCCTCGTATTCATTTGAAAATCCATCTAGATCTTCCTTATAGATTGCATGAGTCTCAATCTTAGATCTGAATTTTCTCAGACTATTTATTTCATCATAATAAAGCTCTTGGTGCTTTTCCATCAATCAACTAATAATCCTCTTCTATTTCGAAAAAATTAAAATTTAAGTCAAGAAGATCACTGTAATCTTCTCCTGCCTCCATCATATCCTCATCGCCTTCTTCGAAATACCAATTAACTGTTATTTCTCTTCCGCTGTTTTCAATTTTGCATATTCGTTTAAAAACATCAAAAAGACATTTTGATGAACTTGTGTTAAAATATTCAAATGCAATATTAGCAGTAAATTCAGAACCTCCAGAAACAGCAAACTGCTCTAGATTTTCCAATACTTTTTGATAGAATTGAATGGAGTTTTCAGGGCTAGACCGACCCTTCATCTCTAACAATCCATCATCTGGATCGAAATTAATCAATGGCGTGGTGCGTGTCGGTTCAATGAATAGTTTTTCCATAAAATTCAAGTGCGGGTTTGAATCTTTATAATTTTCTAATTTAGTCTATTCTTGGTAATCGAATTTGAAAAGTAAAATAGCTTACTTTATCCGTAACAGGCTGAAATTTATATCTTAATTTCTGACCTCCAGTTTTTCTTGCAATATCAATAAAACCTAGACCTCCAGTTCCTTTATCTGAAAATTCCTGCTCAGCCAATACTTTTTTATATAATGCTCTAAGCTCTTCAGTATCTACAGCATTAATATCATCCAATCTTTTTTGAATCTCTTGAGTCTTCTCAGTAGGTACGTAGTTTCCAGTTTGTAAACTGTAGAATCGTTTCCTTGCTGAAATCATTATTAAGGCAGAATGTGAATCATAACTACTTATAAGCATATCGTCTGCATTGATTTCATCTAGGTGATAATATAGGTTCTGAATACATTCAGTAGCTACGTTATAAAATTTTTTCTTAACCTTTCTATTTTCTTCCAACTCTTCCAATCTTTCCTCCAGTGTGCCAATCATAGCAGTCACCAAATCAAAGGTTAGTTCCCCTTTGTACATCAAAATAATGTTCTGGTCGTAGATGTTTTTGTAGCTTCTCAAATAGTCCATAAATGGATTGTGATTCTTTGATTGGGAAAGTAAAAACTTATAATCGATTAAACCAAATCTTTAAGAAGCTAAAACTTCTCGGTGATAATCAATTAATTAAGATTTAATCCTGTATTAAAGAGTTTAACCTTGGGGCAAAAATAGTTCCTTTGTTCGATTTTTAGATTAAAAAGAGAAGAAAGCCAACTTAATTTCATCGAGTGTTACTACTTTTAAAATATGTGAGCATAGTAATTATGTGAAAATAGGGGAAATTTCTTAGTAAGAAACTTCTGATTTCCGCTATTTTTATAAATTATTAATAATCTTATTGCATTAAATACTTTTGAAAAGGGAGTATTTTGTCTGAGAGAAAGTTTAACCAACAAACGACACTATGTTAAAGAAGGATTTATACGCAAACGTTTATATTCTTACAGCGCTTATATCAATAATGGCAGTAGGGTATTATGTTTTTGTGCTTCAGAAAGAAATTGTAGATTCATTTAACCAAGATCCCAATTTAGTTGAGGTTGCTTCCAATCAAACAACATTAGGACAGCAAATTGTTAAAAATGCCACTGGGATGGGTTTCGCGGAATCAGAAAAGAATTTTGATTTTTTTAAGAATGAATTGATCCTTAATGTGCCTGAATTTCAAAAAGGATATAATGCTCTTTTAAATGGCGATCCAGATTTAGGTATTAACAAACCGCCACAAACTGATGAATATCTTGCCTTAATTGAAGAGGTGAGGTTCCTGCATTTTGATATCTATAATAATGCATCAGATATGCTGGATGCTACTTATACTGAAGATAAAGCTAGTGTGAGTTTTAGAGCAATGCGGCAGTCGATGACTTCTTTGGTTACTACCATTAAGAGATTTGATGAGGCTTCTGAAAACATTACCAATTATTTTGTAGGGAATGCGCAGAATAGAGGCTCTAGTTTAGGGTTAGCTGAAATTGTTGGTTTTTCGGTTTTCCTTGGCATTTTCCTAATTCAAGGTTTTTTCATCTTCCGACCGCTAGTGAAACTCGCTGGAGATAACTACTTATCTGCAAATAAAGCCTTTGTAAAGGTTCAAAAATCCGAGCAGCAATTGAAAGTGAATTTCCAGAAACAGAAGCTTATTAACAAAAAACTTTATCTCTCTAGAAAAGAATTAGAAGAAAAGAATAATAGACTTTCTGAGTCTGAAACTAAATTGTTAAAATCTTCTGAGGAGCAAATTCGAATCAACGAAAAACTTATTTCGGCACAGGATGAACTTAACCTAGCCTACAAAAGAGTACAGGAATCAGAAACTGAAATTAGAGAGTTAGCAGATAAGCAATTGCAAGATAATGAGAAGCTTTTCTTAGCTGAGAAAAAACTTCAAGCTACACTTGAGAAAGAACAGAAATCTAAAGAAGAGCTTAATACAGCTATAAATAGATTGAAAGGTGCTCAATCTCAACTGGTGCACTCAGAGAAAATGGCATCACTTGGGCAGCTTACGGCTGGAATTGCCCATGAGATTAATAATCCTATTAATTTTATTTCGAGCGGTATGGTATCGCTTAAAATGTCGATTGAATCACTTAGAGAGATTGCGGATGAGTATTCTAGATTAGAAGATGGTGAGGATCCTAAAGAGGTGATTGAGGCAGTAAAAGAATTGAAAGAAGAGCATGAGTATGATGAGATTATTGATGAATTGGATGATCTAATTAATGATGTGAATTACGGAGTAACGAGAACTATTGAGATCGTTAAAGGCTTACGTGTATTCTCTCGACTTGATGAAGAGGAGGCTAAAAATGCCAATATCAATGAAAACGTTGATGCAACATTGACTCTTCTTAGAAACAAAACGAAGGATAAAATAGCTATAACGAAGCATTATGACGAAAGCATGAAAGACATTGAATGCTATCCTGGCCAGCTGAACCAAGTATTCATGAATATTCTTAATAATGCTGTACAGGCAATGCCGGATGATAAGAAAGATGCTGAAATCACCATTTATACTGAAGAGTCACAAGATGATGTCGTCATTCGAATAAAAGATAATGGGGTGGGAATTCCAGATGAAATAAAAAATAGAATTTGGGAGCCATTCTTTACAACCAAGGAAGTTGGTGTTGGTACCGGATTGGGTATGTCAATTACTTTTGGAATCATAGAAAAGCATGGTGGTAAAATTGAGTTGACAAGTGAATTAGGTCAAGGAACGGAGTTTGCGATTACTTTACCGAAGAAATTAGTAATTGGGAAGAAAGAAGAGGATAAACAAGTTGCTGAAAGCAATTAATTTTAACAATAAATAAAAATTGATTTAGAGGTAGATGGAAGAAATCATTGATCAGAAAGAAAGAGAAAAATCTGTTAAGAGTAAAAAATTCTCGCTATTATATGTGGATGACGAAGCAACAAATCTTCGTGTGTTTAAAGCTAATTTCAGAAAGTTCTTCAATGTTCATGTTACAACAAATCCTATTGAGGCGATAGAGATTCTCAAACAAGAGGATATTCAAATTATTGTTACTGATCAGCGAATGCCTGAAATGACAGGAACTCAATTTCTAGAGAAAATACTACCTGATTATCCAGATGTAATAAAAATTATACTAACTGGTTTCACAGATATTGAAGCCATTAAAGACGGTATCAATAGATGCGGTATTTATAAATACATAACTAAGCCTTGGAATTTTGATGAGATGAAGGGCGTACTCGAAAGAGGTCTTGACAGTTATCAAAAAGCTATTGAGAGTGAGGAGCATATCAAAGAATTGGAGGGAACAAATATTGAGTTGGAGAACAGGGTTAATGAAAGAACTCAAGAACTAAATAAGATTAATAAGCGACTCATTGATAGTATTAGATATGCTGGATTACTTCAGCAATCGATGCTTCCAAATGAGAGATATTTAGGTAGACAGTTCTCAGATCATTTTGTGATTTTCGAAACAAAGTATTTGTTCAGTGAGGAATTTGTGTGGACAACTAGATTAAATTTTCGATCAGAGGATTACACAGTAGTTTCTCTAATCGAATTTGACGGCAAAGGGATCGTTGGTTCGCTTAAGACATTGATTGCAGATTCTGTTCTCAACTATCTAACCCATGATCGAAAAATTTTCCACTCCGGAGAAATAATTAATGAATTGAAATACGAACTTGATGCAGCAGGTTCAAATGAGCTGCAATGCGATATGAAAGTTTCTGTTGCTGTTTTTGATCATAATGCAAAAACTTTACAGTTTAGTGGAATAAATCAAGACATGGTCGTTTTTACAAATAATAAGGCAACTATGCTAAAAGGTGATATTGATGATCACTTTGAAGATCCGATGGCTGATAAAATAAGTATTGAAGATGGTGCCTCTTATTATATGTATTCTAATGGATACTATAATCAGGTGAATGAAGATGGTGTACAATTCTCATATGAAAAATTTGAGGAAATGCTAAAATCAGTTCAAGGAAAATCTATGCCAGATCAACGAGAATTTTTGTTAAGCAATTTGGAGAATTGGAAGGGTGGAACTAGTCTAAATGATGATATTTCTATCATTGGATTCAAACTATAATATGGAGGATGGGGGTAAAAGCGAGTAATTTTAAACAATGGTGTTCTGAAAACATAAGTCCACAATCATGGACACGAATATGTTTGAAGAGAGTAGATGAGCTTAGAGATAAAGGCTATACTCTGAAAGAAATGGAGAATTTGACTCCTGATGTAGATTTAGATGACGAAATGTTAGAATCACTTAACTCTGCCTTGGACGAATTGTATGAAATGAAAGTAGGAGAAGAAGAACTGTTAGCCGTTTAGGGTTCTTATTTTATCTCAAAACCTAAAACCACGATATCATCTGTTTGACTAGTATTTTTAGACCATTCCTTAATGGTTTCCTCTAATATAGTTTTTTGTTCTTCCATTGTTTTTGATGAGGATTCCTCTAATAACTTGTTCAAATTCTTAGTCATGAACTTTTTATCATGTTCCCCTCCAAATTGATCCTGATATCCATCGGATGTTAGATATATTTTATCTTCAGGATCTAGTTGAATTACTTCTTTGGTTAGATTTGCTGTCACTTGTTGCTCATCACCTTCCATTCCTCCAACCATCATTCGGGCACTTTTAAATATGGTGAGTTCATTTGTGCCAGCTTTTATTAATCTTAGAGGAATACCAACTCCAGCAAACTCCATCTTTAGTGTATCAAGATCTATCACACATACTCCGATCTCCATCCCATAACGATTGGTTTCATCATCTGCATCTCTTTGTAGCTCAAATTTGATAACCTTATCTAGTCTAGAAATAATACGTTTTGGATCAATGTAATTTTGATAGTAAATAATATTTGTCAACTGATTACTACCCATAATAGACATAATAGCACCAGGTACGCCATGACCAGTACAATCTGCACAGGCTATGATCATGTATTCATTATTTCCTTTTCTTACCTTCTCGAACCAGTAAAAATCACCACCAATTATATCTTTTGGTTTGTACATTACAAAAGACTCTGGAAATACATCTTTAAGGGTAGGGGTAGGAGGTAAAGTAGCTCTCTGAATTCTCTCAGCATAACTAATACTATCCTTTATTTGAGAAGAGAAAAATTCAAGCTGATTTCTCTGATTTTCCATTTTTTTCTTTTGCAAATGGAGTTTTTTATTAAGAAGACGTTGTTCTTTAATTTGTCTGTAGAATCCATTGCCTATTTTAGACAATTGTTTAGCTAATGTGCCTACCTCATCATTAGTTTTAATTGGAATCTTTGTGTTTAACCTTCCCTTACCAAGTTCTTCTGCAGCTTTGCTTAGAAGGACTATTGGACGAACAAATATATTTGCAGCGACTAGCGCTAATATCACCGTTATTAGAAGTACTGGAATTACTGTATAAAGAATCTGTTGTCTAATTTGAGTGAGAGGCGAATAGGCACTTTCCTTTGGTATACTCAGGATAAGTGTCCAATTGTTTCCAGAAAAGGATGGGTAGTTGGTTTCTTTTGATACGAAAAAAAGATCATCTTCGGTCTCCAAAAAGGTAATATCTGATCCATCTATATTTTTCACCAAATCAAAATTTGAATATGTTTCTTTCAAAATTTTAGAAGAATCGATATTGGAATAAAGGATAGTTCCTTCTTCATCTACAAGATGTATATCTAACCTTCTTAAGCTGTCAGAACTAAGTGAAAACTCACCAACTACCTTAAATAATTCGTTCACTAATATTCGACCGACTAAAACGCCCCCTTGGTTAGATTCAACAGTGGCTGCAAAGTGCATTACTACTCTTCCTACAGATTCTGATATAGACACATCTACTGCTGCGTCTTGGCCCTGTCCAATTTTTCGCCAGTAAAGCTCGTCTGAATGTTGTTTACCTATGGAAAGTCGTTTGCTATCTGCTATTCTAACTCTATTCTTATCAAAGTAAGAAAATGAGTAGTATAAGTCATTTAAATTTTCAAGTTCTTGAAGACGTTGAGTTATTTGTTCCTCATCAATGTTAGCGGATTTGAAATAGGGATTTTTGGCTGCCATTTTCACATCATTTAGTCGTGAAAATATAAACTTACCAATGTCAGAACTGATCCTTTTAGATTGCTGCGTAATTCCAACAACAATCTCTTCTTTTAAAGTTTTAGCTACTTTTAGATCAGCAAAAAATGATAGTATTCCAGCCGTAAAAAGTACAAGAAATAAACAGAGTATTGTAAGCTTGGCGGAAATTTTCATGAATGATTGACTTAATCTTTTCGGATAACAAAAATAATGCTTCCAGAGCGATAATCAATTGGTTTGATACTTTAGTCGAAAATCAATGAATGAAAAAATATCAAGAACTAGCTTTACTATCTTTTGATTTATTCCAATATTTTACATTCAATATGAAATTGATGAAAATTTCCTTTTTAGTGTTATCATTTTTGATTTTAGTTGAGCTGCCTGCACAAAATCTAACTATTTATAGAAGTGATAATTCGGTAGATTCTACTGTTATGAAAATTGTAGAAGTAATTAAGTCTAAAGATTTGGTTTATTTTGAAACAGTTTCTCATGATGGAATTGCTAAAGAAAAGGGAGCTGAAATACCTCCTACGCGAATGATTCTTTTTGAAGATCCAGAGCTGATGATTCAGTTGATTCAATGTAGGCAGACAACAGCATTGGATTTGCCTATGAAAATATTAGTGTGGGAAGAAAATCAAGATGTATATATCGGATTTTTTGATCCTAAAGTGATGAAAAAACGTTTCCTTCTGCAAGGGTGCGAAGACATACTTACTGAAATGTCAAAACTTAAAATAAGAATTATTGCAGAGGTTTTTAAGGATTAATTAATGGGATACTCCATTTTATATATTCCCAGTTGAATTTTAAAGAATCATCTTTAATAAAGAATTTCATTCGCTCTTGAAGTTCTTTCGATCTCGTAACCTTGACTCTACTTCTAAATACATCCAATGAGTCTTGATAATAGGAAGATCCCCATTGTTCAGCATCTTTATTCAGAATCACAATCCATGTTTTTGCATCAGGAATTGTGAAAATCGAATACTTACCCTTTGGAATTAAAACTGAATCTATTACTAGATCTTTATCAAAAGATATTGATGAAGATTTATTTGCTCCTGTTCTCCATAGCTCTTTATACGGAACCAAATAGCCAGAACCAATTCCAAATATGTCTCTTCCCTTTACTCCAGGACTACTGTACTCTACTTTAATAGGGGTACCTCCTATTTGAGTACTATCCATTCTATAAGGAGATGGAGGCTCTTTTTTGTTTGAGCAACTCAAAAAACCAATTGCTAATAATACGCCGATCATTAGAGTGATTGGATTTGAACAAAAAACTGTCCGATTTTGTATTTTTTTCAACATACGAATACTTGGTAACGCACTGAAAAATAGTAGGTTACAATTTCAGGTATACTATTTGTTTTACTTACGAAAACTAACATGAATAATTATGGGAATTATAGGCATTGATATACCCCAATTGAACGAAGAGCAAGACATTGAGGTTGAAGTTCGCGTAAATGGTGTTAAGAAACAATATCATTATCGAGTTGAAATATTTAATTGGGATGATTGCCCTTACCCTAAAGAAGATAGAGTAGAATGTATTCGCCATTTAGTAAATAGCTACGATAAATCATGGGATCTTACTCATATTGGTCTACCTACTGAAGAATACATTCCAATTACCTTCCGAAAAAAACGTTAGAAAGGTAAGTCATCATCTTTTGAGAAATCTTCTTTCATCCATTCTTGGGTGGGCGGAGGAGGCGCATCATTACTAGGTGCAGATGAATTAGCTGCTTTTTTATCCACTCTCCATGCTTGAAGACTGTTAAAATATTTTACTTCTCCTTTAGGGTCTGTCCATTTTCTTCCTTTAAGGTTGAAGTTGACAGAAACCTCGTCTCCTGCATTAATGGAATCCAATTGTTCACAGTTACTCTGAATAAGCTCAAACTTTATATACTCAGGATACTGGGGGTTTTCTGCGTACTCTAATATAAATTCTCTTTTCTTAAATGTCTCTTTGATCGTTTGCGTATCAAATTTCTCTGTGACTTTACCTTCTACTATCATGTGATTTTTTAAAACTATTCTTCAAATTTGGTGGTTCATTCTTAAAATATGACAAAGTCAAAGAAATATTTCTTAATTGGAGCCATAATTTTTGTGATCATTTTGATTTTGATCGCAAGAGATTTTAGTAGTAGAACCACTTGGCCAGGTCAAAAAGACAAAAAAGAAGCCACCTCATGAATAAAAAGGTAGACATTTCACTCATTGATCTTGAAAAGGATAAGGATAAGATTACTGACTTACCTGGATTGATTGAGTATGCTCATCATGCAGGAAGTGCGATAGTAAAACCCGAAGATAAGGGTAGAATTAAGGGCAATGCTGTTGCTGCAATGCATGATCAAACAGACAGACAGTTCAGGCAACTCTATGAACAAATGCAGACACTCATAGAGCAGGCAAAATACCTAAAAAATAGACTTGAAATTTCAGAAAGAATATATCAGGCAACTATTCCATTTCAACCTGTAGTAGGTAAAATTTATTTCCTCTATCTGAGAAAAAGCGGAGAAGATTTACTTTCCATGGTAAGTCCAGATGAATGGGGAATGAATTTTCCATATGAATCTTTTGAAGCTGAGGTACGATTACTTTCAGATCATACATGGGAAGTTGTAAGAACAGAAAGTCAGGATTATAAATATTGATTTTTTATCAATTGTCTACCTATTGTCAATTGAGTAATCATCCTAAAAACGTATTAGTGTCGTTTATTTGCTTCAGAAGCATTAACTAAATACTTGTTCATAATGCACAATGTTTTATTTTATTAATCATTCAAGATGAAAAATACCATTTACTCATTATTAATTATTGCTTTTTTCACCAGTTGTGTAAACAATTCGGAGGAGCCAACACTTGATTGCAGCGCATCAAACTTGAATTTAGAAGTTGAAAGTTCTATTAAGTCTGATTGTCAAAATCCAGGGAGTGTAACCTTGCTGGCAACTGGGGATGCAATGCCGCTCACTTACAGTGCCAATGGAGTAGATTTTCAAGAGGATAGAACAATGGAGAATCTTTTTGCAGGTGATTTAGAATTCTTTGTAAAGGATGCTAATGGATGTATTGAATCAGTCAATTTTGTTCTGGAGTCAATCGGGAATGCTATTTCTCTTGATATTTCTGTTGAAGATTCTGATTGCATTTCAGGTAATACTGGTTCGATTGAAGTTACGGCATCAGGAGGTAGTGGAGATTATTCATTTTCCTTAAATGGAGGAAATCCAAATAACTCGGGGTTATTTACAGCTCTTTCTTCAGGCTTTTATACTATTGAAGTTACTGATTCTGAAGGCTGTAAGGCTTCAAGCAATGCTACCATTGATGTTATTACAGATGTAAGTTTATCCGGAAATATCACAGCGATTGTTATTTCTAACTGTGCCATTTCAGGATGTCATAATGGCTCGGTAAGTCCAAATTTATCTACGAAAAGTGCGATAATTCAAAATGCTAACAGTATTAAATCACGTACTTCAAGTAGAACTATGCCCCCATCAAGTCGTCCTGATTTATCGGATTCGCAAATACAACAAATAGCTTGCTGGGTAGATGCTGGCGCAATAGATAATTAAAAACATTATGAAACAGATACTAATCCTTACGTTTAGTTTGTTATCGATTGCTGGATTTTCGCAACGATTTAAGTCTACTGATTCGTACATAAAATTTTACTCAGATGCTCCAGTAGAGGATATTGAAGCGGTCAATAAAAACGCTTCAAGTATTATCGATATCGAATCGCAAGCTGTTGTTTTTGTTGTACCCATTACTTCATTTGAGTTTGATAAAAGTTTGATGCAAGAGCATTTCAATGAAAATTATTTGGAATCAGAAAAATATCCTAAGGCTATTTTTAAGGGTAAGTTGATCGAATGGAATGGAGAAAAAGGAAAAGTGCTAGCTAAAGCAGAAGGAGAGTTTGACTTACATGGAGTGAAGAAGAACGTTTCAATGGAAGGTGAGATTGATTATCAGGATGGAAAAATCATTATTAATTCTGTCTTTATGATTAAGCTGGAAGATTATAAAATTAAGATTCCAAAAGCTGTATTTTACAATATTGCAGAGGAGGTAGAAGTAACAGTGAAATTTGAATATGCACCTTATGAAAAAAATTAATTTATTCTTAATTGCAGTTATTTGTTCTCTTGGGGCTTTAGCTCAAGATGAATTATTGGATATTCTAGAAGGCGAGGAGAGTGCCGATAAAGGTTATACTATCGCTACTTTTAAAAGCACACGACTGATCAATGGACACTCTATTGAAGTACGTCAGCCGAGAGTCTTAGAGTTTATTATTAGTCATAGGTTTGGGACATTAAACTCTGGATATAGAGAATTTTTTGGACTTGATAATTCTAATATAAGACTTGCATTGGAGTATGGAATTTGTGAAAATTTAAATATTGGGATTGGTCGATCTTCGTTTGATAAAGTAATTGATGGGTTTGTTAAATATCGATTTCTTAGACAATCGAATTCTTCCCCTGTGACGATAACGGGATTTGCCAGTGTTGCTAGAGCTACTTTTGAAGATATAGGCGCTAATCCGAAGTTTAGTGAAGGTCTTGAACGGAATTCCTACACAGGGCAGATATTGATAGGTAGGAAGTTTAATTCGAATTTTAGCTTCCAGATAATGCCAACTGTAATACAAAGAAATCTCGTCCAAAATAATGATGATGCAAATCTATTAATCGCTGTTGGTCTGGGAGGTCGCTATAAGCTAACACAGCGTTTAGCCATAAACGCAGAGTATTATCCTCAGGTATCTGATTTTTCTGATGATTTTAATAACTCTTTTGCGATTGGTGTAGATATAGAAACAGGAGGCCATGTTTTCCAACTTCAACTGACGAACGCTGTACAGATGAATGAGCAAGGATTTATAGGAGAAACAACTGATGATTTTTTTAGTGGAGATATTCATTATGGATTCAATATCTCAAGAGTGTTTGATTTGAAACCCAAAGATTAGAATATAGATTGATTACTTGATATTGACTCACCTTCCTTATTAGGAAGGTTTTTTGTTTAAGCTCAATAATTCCTGAATATTGATTTTGAACATCGTATCTTAATCATCTTAAATGAGACGCTTTAAAAAATATTTTGTTTTTTTTGTTTGCCTTATTGTTAGCTATTCAGCTCTATCGCAGGATATTATTATCACAAATGATGGAGATACCATTAATTGCAAAATCACCAGAATAGAAAATGAATACATCCACTTCTCGGTCTATGATAATGGGATATTGTTATTAAAGTCTAGACTGCCTCATTCTGCTATTCAATCGTTTTTCCAGAAGAGTAATGAGGAAGAAAAGGAAAATGTCAATGAGTTGAAAAATGAAGAAGTTCTTTTTGATGAAATAACTCCTACTGTTTTCAGACTCTCTTTAAATGCTGGATTTACATATCAAGTGGAAGGGTATGAAGGTTATCCTAGCTCATATAAGAATCAACTCCAGACATTTTTCCATTATGGAGGTGATCTTCATTTTTTTATGTTTAGAAGTAATTTTGGTATTGGCATCAAATACAATCGAATCCAGACAAAGGCTAATGAAGACTTTGAGCAGCCATTTATTGCAGCATTTGGTTTTTCGGAATTAAGAGATGAGGAGATTATATTTAGGTACTTGGGTGCATCATTTACTTACAGACATTACTTACTAGATGATCAAGTACTAAATTTCTCACTTGGTGCAGGAAATGTAAAGTATAGTACTGAGGGTTTCGGAGATGGAATTTTATTTTACGAGGAAGGCGAAACGCTCGGCATCACACTTGGTTTAAGCTACGATCTTATTTTTGTACAGTATTTTGGAATTGGCTTTGGAGTCGAAGCTAATATTGCGAACCTGGATGAAATCACAAAAGACGGAGTAACACTCCCCATAGATTTTGGTATCTCAAGAATAGATTTCACTCTTGGGTTCAGGATTTATTGAGTGTTTAAATTGACTTATATATTGCCTCTTAATGCAACTACGAAATTTCTCCCAGGCGCACTAATTCCTGAAGAATAGGGTCTATAGTGCATATCTAGAATGTTTTCTATCCCAACATTTACATTTAAAAATTCTGTTACTTGGTAACTGGATTTCAGATTGAGCGTGAACCAACCTGGGCTACCATTTGCAGTATAGAGATAAGGTTTTCCGTCAATCTCAGTAGAAGGAATATCACTTCTTCTTCTATTGCCATTATACTCGATAAAAAACTCAGATCTAAGTTTGTTCTCTTGACGTGTAATCGAAAGTTTACCAAATAAAGGTGTGGTGTGTCTTAGCGGCTGATTGTTGGTGATATCTTGTCCTCCAGTATAGGTGACGGTTTTTGAAATGGCCCAATTTTCTGCAATTTCCGCCTGGATCAAAAAACTACCTCCGTATAATTCAGCTGCTCCTGTATTTACTTTTGCCACCACATCTAATGTTTCACCATCTATATCAAAAGTAGAGCTTCCATTAAGCGTAAACGGTCCATCAATTATCGCATCAAATAATCGGCTATAGAAACCGACTATTCTAAAAAGTGCTTTATCTGTCTTTCGCTCATAAGACAATTCGTTACTCAGTGAATATTCAGGGGTTAGATTTGGATTAGGTACAACTTGCTGCTCTCCTTTTTCGAATATTTTCCCTACGTCATCAATGTTTGGAGACCGAAAACCGGTAGCAATATTGTAGCTGATTTTGTTTCTCTCATCTAAGTTGATTGCTAGCCCAAGGGAACCATTGAGTGCTGAGTTATCCAAATCGATATTAGCAGCACCCGCTGCTGTTGCTAAAGAATCAGTGGTTGATCCACTTAGAGCTATGCTATTGTAGCGAATACCCGTATTTAAAACTACTTGATTGGAGAGGTGGTATACATAGCTTCCATAAACTGCAAAAGAGGAATAATCACTTCCTCCATTTGGATATCGGCTACTCGTTTCTGTAATTTCATTTGAATTGATATTTCTTCTAAACCCATCAGACACAATGTCATTATGGAAGAAGTCAACGCCATAGTAGAGATTAGATCGATCAAATTCTTTATCAAAGTCAAAGGCGATGGAATACATGTCAACTGTTTCTGTCCTTGTTCTTAATCTATCATCTCCAAAGCCTCTATCATTTCTACTTTCCTCAAAAAACTGATAAGCGAGCGTAGCTCTGGCCTGGTCAAATAAGCGATTGGATTTGTAGAAGTTCACTTCAAGATTATGCATTTGCCAATCTTGTGGTCCATAATACCATTCTGCTGCTTCCAGGTCTCCAGTATCGGTTGTTTCCGTTAAGTTGTCGTATCTAGGAATGTCTGAAGTGGTGCTAAAATAAAAGCCGTATCCAATGTCCATATTTTGGTTTATTCGAAACTTGGCTTTTGAAATAGTATTGAACAAATCATAACCTGAAAATTTTTGAACATTGATATCGTCATTAGCCACCAGTTGGTCTGCTCCATTGACTCTTTGAGCATAAAAATCACGTTTAAACTCTCCTTTATAGTCTCCCCATCGATTTCCACCAGCCCTTAAAT
>CAYGTD010000053.1:0-15651 GCA_964352725.1 uncultured Roseivirgaceae bacterium | reverse complement strand
TCCTTATACCAATCAATAGTCAATTTTAATCCTTCCTTTATTGAGTATTTTGGATCATAATTTAAATTCTCTTTAGCCTTTGAGATATCAGCAAGGCTATGCTTGATGTCTCCTTCACGCTCTTTAGAATAAATTGGAGTGATATTTTCTCCCTCGAGTGTGTTTAAGTAACTAACTACATCATTTAAGGTAGTCTTCTCTCCAAAAGCAATATTGTATACCGTCTCATATTTATCAAGAGGAGCCTCAAGCGAAAGCATGTTAGCTTGAACTACATTTTTTACAAAAGTAAAATCTCTGCTATGATTTCCATCGCCATTTATTACTGGCCTTTCTTTCGAAAGTATTGCTTTAATAAATAATGGGATAACTGCTGCATAAGCTCCATTTGGGTCTTGTTTCGGACCAAAAACATTAAAATATCTCAAGCCAATTGTGTGGAGTCCATAAACTCTATGAAAAACATCCGCATATAATTCATTGACTAACTTTGTTACGGCATAAGGAGATAGCGGTCTACCTATCTTACTTTCCTTTTTCGGCATTTCCTGAGAATCCCCATAAGTAGAAGAAGAAGCCGCATAAACAACTCGCAGAATCTTATTATCTACACACGCTTTAAAAACATTTAGTGTTCCTTCAATATTTACCTTATTTGTTGTAATTGGGTCTTTTATAGATCGTGGAACTGATCCTAATGCTGCCTGATGTGAGACCGCATAAGCACCTTTAGAAATCTTCAATAAAAGCTCGTAATCCAAAATATCCCCTTCAATAAATTCAAAATTTTCATTATTCTGAAAATCCTGAATATTCGTGATCGAGCCAGTGGATAAATTATCTAAACAAACAACTTGATATCCCTTCTCTAGGAGTGACTCTATTAAATTAGAGCCAATAAAACCAGCACCTCCTGTTACAAGAATTTTTTTCATAGTGAATCAAATTCATGATTAGAAATATTAGTATTTTAATCATGAGAATTTATGCAATGCTAAAGTTTTTAGTGCTTTCAACCAATAAATTATCACGATGATCAACCCGTAGAGAGTTAACTTTGCCTTGTGGAAAGAATTTTTCAACTAATCAAGAAAGACTTAACTGTGGACTGGAGGCAACAAAACCCAATCTCTGGAATCATGCTTTACTTAGCTTCCACAATATTTGCCTCATTTATGGCCTTTCAAGGTTTTGTCAGCATTGAGGTTTGGAATGCTCTTTTTTGGATCATCCTTCTCTTCACTTCTATAAATGCTATTTCAAAAAGCTTTATCCAAGAGGAAAGAAGAACTCACTACTATTTTTTTCTTTGTAAACCTTCCGACATCATTATCGCCAAACTCACATACTCCATTTTCTATTTACTTTCTTTGGCTACTATTTCCTTAATCATCTATTCCACTCTTCTTGGGAATCCGATTGATAACTACTCTTTATTTTTTACTAATATCTTGCTTGGATGTTTGGGGCTATCCTCAGCATTTACAATGGTATCTGCTATAGCTTTTAGAACAAGTAATAGATCTATCATGATGGCAGTTTTAGGGTTTCCTGTAATTATCCCAGTGTTACTTTTATCAATTAGCAATTCATCAAAAATATTGGAAGGATATATCTGGATGCAGATTCAAGGCAACATGGTCACACTGTTTTCAGTTGATGTGATTATCATTGTGCTCACGTTTATTTTGTTCCCTTTTATTTGGAAATCTTAATGGGATATTTGCTAAGAACGAGTTGGTGGAAATGGTTGTGTATTGCAATTCTGTTTTATACAGTAGTTGCAGGTTTATTATTTCCTGTGCCTAGATTACCTATTCTTAATGAGACGATAAGAGTGTTACATTTCCATGTACCAATGTGGTTTGGAATGATTTTAGTTTTTACTGCATCAGTTATTCACGCTGTTAAGTACTTAAAGTCTGGAAACCCTCAGTCTGATATTTTTAGTGAAAAGCTAGCTACTGTTGGTTTGTTTTTTGGAATCTTAGGAATTTTATCTGGTATGCTGTGGGCAAAATTTGCATGGGGTGAATATTGGAGCAACGACCCAAAACAGAATGCTTCTGCAGTCTCGTTACTTATTTATTTGGCTTATTTCGTTTTGAGAAGTTCTATTCAGGATGAGCAACAACGAAATAAAATTTCTGCTGTTTATAACATCTTTGCTTTTGCTTTAATGATTCCTTTATTATTTATTCTACCGAGAATGACAGACTCTTTGCATCCGGGAAATGGAGGCAATCCTGCACTTAGTATTTATGATACAGACAGCAATTTGAAAAAAGTATTTTACGTTGCTGTAATTGGATGGACCCTATTGGGTTTTTGGATGGCAACTATTTCTTCCCGACTTGGGTTGATTCAATATGAAAATGAAAATAAAGATTGATTAATTGATAAAATGGCTCAATATCTTAAACATCTAATGCTTAGCTTCTTCTTATTGGTATCGTTATCAAGTTATTCTCAAGTAGAAATGGCGGATAATTTCAGAGGAGAAGGCAAGATTTACATAGTCATTGGAGTGATTTTAATTATTCTGACTGGTTTCTTTGTCTTGTTATTTAGACTTGACAAAAGAACGAAAAAGCTAGAAAAAGAAGTAAGAGAAAAATGAAAACTAAATACATCGGCGCAATCATAATTATTGCTGTGGCAATAATAATAGTCATTTCTATGGCAGGAGATGCTAGTTCCTATGTGGATTTCAGTGAAGCTAAAAAGCTTTCGGAAAAGGGATTTAGAAATAGTATACATGTTGTAGGAACACTCCCTAAAACTGCTAGCGGCGAAATTGTTGGCATAGAAGAAAGTTCAGATATGCTCTCATTTAAGTTTCAGATGGTAGATGAGAATGGATTTAAGCAGCAAGTGCTTCATGCTAATCCAATGCCGACAGATTTTTTACGTTCGGAGCAAGTAGTAATAGTTGGTGCATACAAAGGAGAAAACTTTATTGCTGAAAAAATTCTACTTAAATGTCCTTCCAAATATCAAGAAGAACCAGACCTAAGCGCTGGAATTTAATTTAAGGTTAATCAATGATTCATTATTTTGAGGGTCAGTTAGGTCATGTATTTGTAATAGCAGCTTTTGTAAGCAGTTTACTTTCAGCATGGGCATTTTTTAAAGGTAGAAACCAAGATCAAAATTGGTCTTCTTTTGGCGAAAGAATATTTTACATTCATGCAATTGCAGTAATTGGGATTGTGGTGATGCTCTTCATCATCATTAGCAACCATTATTTTGAGTATCACTACGCCTTTAGTCATTCATCCAAATTACTCCCTGTTTACTATCAAATATCGTGTTTCTGGGAAGGACAAGAAGGATCTTTTCTTTTATGGATGTTTTGGAACGCCGTATTGGGAATAATTCTTCTAAGAACCAACAAGTTTTGGAAAGCACCTGTAATGTTGATCATGTCTTTGACACAAGTCTTTCTAGCTTCCATGATTTTAGGTGTAGTTGTCTTTGGTGTAAAGATTGGTAGTTCACCTTTCATGCTATTAAGGGAAGTTATTGATGCTCCAATATTTCAAACCAATCCAAATTTTATTCCAGAAGATGGGAATGGATTAAATCCATTGTTGCAGAACTACTGGATGGTTATTCATCCGCCAACTTTGTTTTTAGGATTTGCAACCACCGTAATTCCATTTGCTTATTGCATGGGTGGTCTATTGATTGGTAAAAATAAAGAATGGATTAGGCCGGCATTGCCATGGGCACAGTTCTCAGCTGTTGTTCTTGGAATTGGGATTTTAATGGGTGCTTACTGGGCATACGAGACACTCAACTTTGGAGGTTACTGGAATTGGGATCCGGTAGAAAATGCCATTTATGTACCATGGCTAGTACTGGTTGCCACAGTTCATGTGATGATCGCTTACAAGAAAAGTGGATCTGCCTTGAAACTTTCAATGATACTAACAACAGCCACGTTCCTGTTAGTGCTGTATGCTACTTTTTTAACGAGAAGTGGAATCCTTGGAAACTCCTCAGTCCATTCATTTACTGATCTTGGGCTTTCTGGACAGCTGCTTCTTTACTTCTTAGCGTTTGTTATCCTTTCCGTTTTTTTGATTTCAAAAAGATGGAAAGACATACCATCAACAAAAGAAGAAGTATCTGCATACTCAAGAGAATTCTGGATATTTATGGGAGCAGCTGTGCTTTGCTTTATGGCATTCCAAGTACTAGCTGGAACTTCCATCCCAGTTTATAATGCAATCGCTTCATCACTAGGTTTTGAATTAAATATGGCTCCAGCGACTGATACATATAAAGCCTATTCTTTACCTCAGCTCATTTTTTCTGTTTTCTTAGCTATACTATCTGGAACAGGTCAATTCTTTTGGTGGAAGAAAATGGATAAGCAAAAATTAAAAGCAGAATTAACTTTTCCATTTCTCATTTCGCTTGGGATCTCTACACTTATTATCGTTTTCGCGAAAATTACAGAGCCTCAATATCTAATACTGTTAATCGCCGGGATGTATTCTATCGTAGCGAATGGGAAAATTCTCTTCTCTATTGCTAGATCAAATGTAAAGCTGGCTGGTGGATCAATCGCTCATATTGGCATTGCTCTAATGCTCTTAGGAATATTATTCTCTTCTGGATATTCTAGTATTTTATCTACTAATTATACATCTATGGTTTGGAGTAAAGAATTGCCTGAGGAAGTGAATAGAGATAATCTTTTGCTCTTTATCAATGAGCCTCGTCAGATGGAGCAGTACTCCATGATTTACAAAGGACTAAGAAAGCTTACAAAAGAAGAGGGAATGGTGGATCAGAATGATTTATTAACAACATCTAATCCTCTTAAAGTAGTAAGAAAATCTACTGCTGGATATGATACCTTGAGGCTTACAAATGCAGAAAATAGTTATTTTGAAATCGAATACCATAAAGACGGTGAAAAGGAATTCACACTCTTCCCTAGAGTCCAAATAAATGAAACAATGGATATGATCGTGTACTCCCCAGGAATACACAGGTCATTGACCTCAGACATATATACTCATGTAAGAACATTTCCTGATCCTGAACAAGAAGTGGAATGGTCTGAGCCTCAAGAGCAAAAAGTATCTATTGGAGACAACTTTTTCATAAATGATTATGTGGCTACTCTTAAACGAATGGAGCCTATAACGGCTATTGAAGGTAAACCACTAGCTTCTAATGATTTAGCTGTAAAAGCGGTTATTACTGTCCAGGGTGAGTTTAAAGATTATATAGTAGAGCCTATTTTCATTATCAGGGATAAAGAATTTATAGGCAGAGTTGACGAAACTATAAATGATTTAGCATTTAGAATCTCTATTCAAAACATTTTGCCTCAGGAAGGTGCTGTAATGCTAGTCACGCAGACCACTCAAAAAGATTGGATCATTTTAGAGGCCGTAAAAAAACCTATGATCAATTTACTTTGGATTGGTACACTTCTCTTGGTTTTAGGATTTTCAATCGCTATTTATAGGCGATATACCGAATTTATGAAGATGAGAGATAAAGGAGTGGAAGCTTAGCTTTATCTCAACTTTGACTGCATTATTTTTACTCTATGAGCAAGGTTGCTATCATCGGATATGGAAATATGGGCTATCATTTATCCCAACAGTTGCAAAAGAGACATGAGGTAAAAATCTATGCGAGGAATCCTGATGGTGCAAAAACCTTTGATATTCATGAACTTGAGACCAATGATCTCGATTTTATCATTTTAGCAACTCCAGATGAAGCAATTGAAAAAGTAGCCTCTTCTATAGAATCTTCGGAGGCAATCATTGTTCATACTTCTGGATCAAGGCCAATAACCACATTGAAAGGGCATAAAAGGCATGGAGTCATTTACCCATTACAAACGTTCAGTAGAAGAAAAGAAATTGACTTCAAGACATTTCCTATTTTCATCGAGGGAAACGATGAAGCGGAAAAACATATTTATGCTTTTGTAAGCAGTTTTAGTAACGATGTTCGTCTAACTACATCTAAAAATAGAGCTAAGATCCATTTGGCAGCAGTTTTTGCCTGCAACTTCACCAATCATATGTATCACGTTGCTGAAAAACTACTTGAACCACTGAATATGTCATTCCAAGATTTTCAGCATTTGACTGAAGAAACTTTGTCCAAAGCATTGGAGATCAACCCATCTAAAGCTCAAACTGGCCCAGCTATTCGTGGTGATCAAAATACCATTGAATTACACCTTTCTATGATGGAGGATGGGCTTCTAAAAAAAATATACGAACTGATTACAGAGGATATTCGTAACCAATCATCATGATGCTAAAAGCAAAAGATATTGGAGGATTCATTATTGCAAGTCGCGTCCCCAATCTTATTGTCATTGCTTTCACACAATTTGCCACTGCTTGGTTTTTAATGCAAATTCCAAGTAGCCAAATATTCAATATTCCATTTTCTCTTTTTCTGATTAGCACTGCCATGATAGGTGCTGGTGGCTACATTATCAACGACTATTTTGATCGAAAAATAGATATGATTAATCGACCAAACCATGTGGTGATCGGTACGGACTTAAGAAGGAGATTTGCTTTACTTTCTCATGCACTTTTATCAATTGGAGGAATAACCCTAGGTTTTATAATTGATCCAATGGTTGGGGCTGTTCATTTCTTCTCCGCTGGAGCATTATGGACATATAGCCTTGGCATAAAAAAAGTTCTTTTATTAAGTACCCTTAGCTTATCATTTCTTACATCGCTCACCATGCTACTAGTGATGGTTTATTATCGAGAAATAAATTTTATCGTACTAGCATACGCTCTTTTTGGCTGTATTACAGTTTTTATAAGAGAAACATTAAAAGATATAATAAGCGCTAAAGGTGAGCGTGTTTTCGGAGTGCAGTCTGTACCAATCGTATGGGGAATAAGAGGTGCTAAGCTTATCATTTTAATAGCCTGCATTGCTGGAGTATCAATGCTTTTCTTTTACCTCTTATCCGTTCCAAATTGGATCGTGAGGTATTACTTCTCGGGAATATTTTTCGTTATACTTTGGTTTTTCTTTAGGCTAATGAAAGCAGACAAAGAGAATGATTTTAAAAAGCTAAAAGTAGTTATTGACCTAATTATTATTAGTGGACTAGCTAGCATGATATTAGTTTAAAACCATAGCCCAATTGCATCAAAAGTGAAGTCTCCTACTTTCCAAAATAGCAACTACTCCAAGAACCAAACTGAAAATTAACTTAATTGAAGATGCTAAAAGGAAACCTGAAAATGTTCCAAATTCAGACTTTCTCCTCTAGTCTGAATTGATTTCTTCTATAGAGATCTCCAATCATACAAGTTCTAGTTTCACCAAATTTCTTAGTTGCAACAACTAGAAGTACATAATCAGTTACTACACTCGCGATCGTACATAAACCTCAAACCATCGAGGAAATTTCGCTAAACCGAGTCTCATTCGAAATGAAATATTTAGTCAAAATTCTGTCATATGATAGAAATGGGGCCTGGTAATGGAGGAAGTATTGAAAAACAATACCTCCAGGCAATAGTAATATTGTGAGAATAAATAAGGAGTATCTCCATATTCAAATAAACATATTCATTTTTTTAAGCATTTTCTAGAGATTCTTTTTTAGCTTTCTTGGCAATTCAAATTTTGAGAATGCCTACACCACTACTAAACCTATCAAAATCAAAATACCTGCATGAAGGCAACTTCAAAAAATTTCTTAGCGAGCTTTTAAATACCATTTGTAAAGAAGCTGGATCAAGTCGTGCTGGATTCTGGATTTTCAATTCAAGTGATGATGAATTTGAGAATATTGTTTCTTACAATAATGTCTCTAAAAAGATAACTGGAGGTGTGGTTATTGAACGTTTCGACTTTCCGAAATTTTTCGATTATGTGCAGGAGAACACACTTGTCCTTGTAAATGGAGCAAGTAACGATCCTAAAAGAGACGAATTTATCCTTGACTATTTAGCCGAGCACAAGTTAAAGTCTTGGCTAGCGCTACAAGTCTGGAATGACGGAAAACTATTTGGAATGGTAAGTCTTGAATGGAAAGAAAATAAAATTGTAAAAGAAAAGGATGAGTTAATTCTTCTAAGTGCCGCATCCTTAATAAGTCAAGCTTACGATGCGCTACTACGATTAAAAGAAGAAATGATCAAGCAAAAAAAGTTGGAAAATTTCAAAGATGACCAGCTTGACGATGAGAAAGAAGAACTGATACGAAAACTCTCAGATCATGCATTTTATACGTCTCACACCATCAGACATCCATTATCCACTATACTCGCATTGAGTGATTTAATTAAATTGAATTGGGAAAACAGGGAGAATTATGAAGAACTCCTGCAACAATTAAAGATTGAAACAATTAATCTAGACGAGGCAATTCGAGTAATGACAGCAAAAATTGAATTAGATTAACTTTCGCATTCAATTAACCACCTCATGAGCTCAAAACCTAACCAAATCAAAGAAGTCATACTGCGACGAAGCAGCCTTGTTATTGGATTTATTCTCGTATTAGGTGCATTCGGATTATTAAGGATTGTGTTAACTCATAAAGATATTGATGATGTCGCCAATATTGACTTACCATTAATTGAAACACTTACTCGAATTGAGACTAACCAATTGGAACAAGCCATCAATTTTGAGAGAGCAATCCGATTTGCTGCTGAAATGGAAGGAAACCCTCTCATGTATGAATCTTTCAAGCATGCAGACAGCACCTTTAGATATCTTGCCGAAATTGTAGACTTAGATCTTTTAGAGGCTGATAACGAAGTAACGGAAGCTTTAAAACGAACAAATCAAGAAACCCAGCGAATAAAACTAAAGGGATTACTTCTTTCAGTGAAAAAACTTGAGGCTGATCATACCAGTTACGAAAATCATGCGCTTGAGGTGATAGAATTGCTAGAAAAAAGTGATCTTGATCAGGCGCTAATAAAAGCAGATCGTGTGGAAGCTGAAGAAGATCAATTTAATAAACAGGTTGAAGGTGTCTTAATGAGGCATGAAATGTTTACGGAAGCACTCGTAAAAATAGTAGAGCAAGAAGAAGTAGTTTCCATGAAGTGGATCGTTACGCTTACTCTCATTTTTGTCATTCTTTCACTATTAGCAGTGTACACATTCAGCTATAGAATTTGGCGTCCATTAGAAGATATTAGATCTGGAGCAGAAAAACTTGGTCAAGGACATTTAGATACACGGCTAAAATTGAGGTCTACTGATATTGCGGGAGATATTGTAGAAACATTCAATGGAATGGCTGAGCAGCTACAAAAGTCACAAAAAAGAATTGATCAGTTTATTCATTTTTCATATAGTACTGCAAATGATCTAAAAGCACCAATTGCTAACATGAAGTCTTTATTGGATATGCTAAATAGAGACAAGATGAAGGCTTCAAATTATGATGCTGTATTAAACAATGCAAAAAAATCTGCTAATCAACTTGAAAAAACAATTTTTGCTCTTGCGGAAGTAAATAAGGTTAGAGAAGAATTAAAATTAGAAAAGGAAAATGTCAACTTTGATGAAATCTTAAAAGAGGTAGTTAGTAGGTTAATTGACCCAATTAAATCTGCCAAAGCAACTGTGAAGAAGGATTTCTCAGAGTGTGAAAACATACACTACAATAGGAATCAACTTAAGAACATTCTATTTCAGCTATTAACTAATTCTGTCAAATACAGAGATCCCGAAAAACCCCTTATTGTTAAATTTAAGACGATCAAAAGAGGAGGAAAGATATCAATTATCGTGAAGGATAATGGGCTTGGCTTTGACTCCATTAAACATCAAGAACAGATCTTAAAGCCATTTGTGCGGTTGCACTCACATACTGATGGAACAGGCCTTGGGCTCTACATTGTGAAAATCATTCTAGACTACAATAAAGGAGAAATTAAAATGGAAAGTGAACCTAAACAAGGAGCCACCTTCGCACTAAGATTAAGCTGATTCTGAAGCAGAAAAATGCTCCTCGTATATTTTATCTAGAAGCTCTGGCGATAATGGTTTAGACACAAATGCTTTGATATGGCTTATGCTCAAAGCTCTCTTTTGATCTCTTGGATTTATTGATGACGTTAACATAATAATTTTAACACCATCAGTATCAACTTCCAATTTCTCATATTCTTCTACGAAATCCCATCCGTTCATCTCAGGCATATTTACATCTAGAAATATGGCTCTCGGCAATTCGTCAACACTCAAACTTTTTAAATAAGTAATGGCATTAGCAGCAAAGTTTTCAGCAATAATTTCTTCTGCAAATTTCGCATGTTGAATAATCACTTTATTGATCGAGTTTACAATCTCATCATCATCAATAAGTAACACTTTTTCTAGCTTTCCCAAGTGGCAATTAAACGGTTCGCCACTAAAATTAAGGAAACTTTGCTAGTCTATGCCGTACAATTCTAAATAATTTAAGTCGGAGAATATATTTGGGTTGAAAATGGATCATAAAAAAAGTCTAGCAGTAATTGCTAGACTTTTGCTCCTCTTCTTGGGCTCGAACCAAGGACCTATTGATTAACAGTCAACCGCTCTAACCAGCTGAGCTAAAGAGGAATTTTCCTTAAAAGGAGTGCAAATGTAAGCATCACTTTTACAATTCTCAATGCCATTCAGATAAAAATTTCATTTTGATTGTTTGAAAGACTTTGAATTTAATAATGCGTCATAAAGTCATTAAAATAGACTGCAAATCTATTTAATTATGTCATTTTGGCATTATAAATGACATAATATTCGATTGGTACAAAATTCGATTAATGCAAATCAACATTGAAAATTTAAACTTTAGAAAATATGGGACTTATTAAGTACAACAAAAATGATTACAGACCTACAAGTTTTAGAAGCTTTGTAGATGAATTTTTCAACGATGACTTCAGAGGAGGATCTCAAGCTTCTTTCACCCCAAAAGTTGACATTGCAGAGACTGACAAAGAATTTGAAATTCAGCTCAGCGCTCCAGGAATGAAAAAAGGAGATTTCAAGATTGACATCAATCGAGATCAAATAATCATAAGTGGTGAAAGAAAAATCGAGAATGAAAAAAAGGAGAAAAATTTTCATTCAGTTGAGAGTTATTACGGGTCGTTTAATAGATCATTTTACATACCAGAAACGATCAACAAGGAAAAGGTAGATGCCTCTTACATAAATGGAATACTTACTATTATTCTTCCAAAAGATGAGGAAAAGGTGAGTAGGAAACAAATTGAGGTTAAGTAATTTTTGAGTAGTTGAGTGAGGTGTCTATCAGAAATGGTAGGCGCCTTTTTTTGTTAATGAAAGTTAAACCTATCCATCAATTTGATTGAGCAACAACCTAACATCTACTTTTACTGTATAAGTATGTATTATGAGTGATTCTAAATGAATTTTGATTCTGAAAAAGTGAATAAGAAAAAAGATATGAATAAAAGAAGTTTGATCATCAGCGTAGTTTTCGCTTCTATTTTTGGAGGCGTTGTGGCAATATTTGGATACACTCTTATCCAACCCCAACCATCCATTGAAAATAACAGAACTCAAAGCAAGAATCCAGTTGCCTTAACCAATTATGTATTTGATTCCACTGACTTTGTGGTTCCTGAGGGACTCAACTTTGTCTTTGCCGCAAAAAATGCAACTCCTTCTGTGGTCCATATCAGAACCGTATATAAAGAAGGAACTGCAAATAATCAGTTCAATGATTTTTTTAAAGATTACTTTGGCGATAGGTACCAAAGAAGAGGTGGTCCATCGAGAGGAGCCGGCTCAGGAGTAATCATTTCTCCCAATGGCTACATCGTCACTAACAATCATGTTATCGAGAATGCAGATGAAATTGAGATAGTACTAAATGACAATAGAAGCTATGAAGCTGAAGTGATTGGTGTAGATGAACATACTGATCTTGCAGTTGTGAGAATAAATGCAGATAATTTACCAGTAGTTCATTACGGAAATTCAGACGCCATCAATGTAGGCGAGTGGGTTTTAGCAATTGGTAATCCATTTGAATTTCGATCTACGGTGACTGCCGGAATAATAAGTGCTAAAGGACGAAACATCAATATTCTTAGTGGAGACTATCGAATCGAATCATTTATTCAGACAGATGCCGCTGTTAACCCTGGAAATAGCGGAGGAGCCTTAGTTAACCTAAACGGTGAGCTTGTTGGAATAAACACAGCGATCGCATCTCCATCAGGAGCATTTGCTGGATACTCATTTGCTGTACCTGTCTCTCTTGTCCAAAAAGTAGTGGATGATTTAGTAGAATACGGAACAGTTCAAAGAGCATTATTGGGAATTAGTATTGTTGACGTCAACGCAGAATCCGCTGAAGCCTTTGATCTAGATCTTTTAAAAGGAATCTACATAAGAAACGTAAATCCAAATGGCGCGGCTTATGAAGCTGGCATAGAGCAAGGAGATGTAATTACAGCCATCAATGGCAAAGTAGTGAATAACGTAGCGCAGCTTCAGGAGCAAATAGCAATTAATAGACCTGGGGACGATGTATTAGTAACATACGTAAGGGATGGTAGAGAAAGAGAAGTAACTGCAACTCTAAGAAATGCAGAAGGCACTTTAGATATAGTAGCAATAAAAAACGAATTCACTTCACAAGGAGCTACATTCATTGAAGTATCTAGCGAATTGAAAAAAAGTCTAAGTCTTGATGGAGGTGTTCAAATTGCATCCATTACAGATGGGAAATGGAAAGAGGCTGGAATCAAAAAGGGATTTATTATTACTGAAATTTCTGATCGTAATATTGACAACATTGAAGATCTAGAGAATTATCTAAGCAACCCAAAAGGAGATGGGATTCTAATAGAAGGTATTTATCCAAATGGAGATAAAGCTTACTATGGCTTAGGTTTATAGAATCGTCTGTCATTAATAAAAAAAGAGTGATGTTACTTACATCACTCTTTTTTGTGTCTATGGATTAAAATTAATCTTACTTTTTAATAATAATCTTGCGTGTCATCTGATTAGCACCATTGACGATCTTTAGGATATACTCCCCATTTGATAAGCTCGAAGCATTAACTTCAATAAGTAGATCTGATTTCTCTATTACCTGATCTGCTTTCTGAACTTTTCCTGTAAGGTCATATAATGTCCATGAAGCTCCTTTCCATTCACTATTTAACTCAATAGTGAAAACTCCTTTAGATGGATTTGGATAGATCTTCAAGTCATTATCCTCTAAACCAAGCACTCTTTTTACTGTAATTGTGAATTCCTCAGAAAAAGCCAGTCCACCTGCATCAGTTGCCTCAATAGTGATGCTGTAAGTTTCCTGTGTCGCAAAGTCTAGTACTTCCTTATTAGTTAATATTCCATTTGCTATTTCGAAACTGGTTGCATCATTTCCTGTTAGTGAATATGTATGAGTATCATTCGCATCCTCATCCTCTACAGAAACAGAACCAATTGTTGTTCCTGCAGCTTCTCCCTCATTAATCTCAGCACCACTTAAAGCAATTGCAGTAGGAGCCTCATTAACATCATTTAGAGAGATACTGAAGTTTTCACTAGCAGACAATCCTCCTTGATCCTCAACTGTAACAGTCAATGCCAAAGTAGACTGACTTTCAAAGTTGAAGGCTTCAGAATTAATAAGATTTCCATTGTCTACACTGAATTTATCAGCATCTGATCCCGACAAAGTAATTGTATGGCTATCACCAGTATCAAAATCATCAAAATCAATGGTTCCAACTACTGATCCCACCGCCAATGATTCATCAATGACATTGTTGCTTAGCGTCACGCTTTCTGGAGCTTCATTTACATCATTTACACTAATCGCAAAATTTTCAGAGATTGACTCTCCTCCACTATCTGTTGCCGTAATAGTGATGTTGAATGCTGATTTTGACTCAAAGTTAAATGCTGAGTTAGTTCTGAGCTCTCCATCATTTTCTGTAAAACTAGCTGCATCAATTCCAGATAGGGAATACGTATGAACATCAGATACATCTTCATCTTCAACTGTCAATATAGCAACTATTGATCCTGAGGCTTCATTTTCATCAATTGTGTTCCCATCAATAGAGAGTGACGAAGGCGCATCATTCTGATCTTCAACATTAATTGTAATTGTACTTTGTGTCGATAATCCATTTGCATCTGTAGCTGTCACGTCAATTGTATAAGATGACTTGTCCTCAAAATTGAATTTTGCATTAGTTCTAAGCTTATCAATAACCACCTTGAAGCTAGATGCATCAGCTCCTGCTAATGAATAAGTGTGACTATCCCCAGCATCTTCATCAGTAATAGCGAAAGAACCCACTACAGATCCACTACTAAGCTCTTCAGCAATGGAGGAGCTTGTAATTGTGAGGTCAGATGGTGCTTCATTCACATCGCCAATCTCAATAGTTACTTCTTTGTCAAAAGTAAGACTCCCTGCATCTGTAGATGTAACTGTGAACATATAACTTCCTTTAGTTTCAAAATCGAGTTCGGATAACGTGACTAGTTGTCCATTGTTAATATCAAAGCTAGCAGCATCTGCTCCCGATAATGTATATCCATGTGAATCGCCATTATCTTCATCTTCAGATGATAAATCACCAATCACAGTTCCAATAGACGCACTCTCCTCAATTGTATTATTTGAAAGACTAAGATTTATTGGAGCTTCATTTTGATCTGTCACAGCAATTGTAAATTGCTCATCGAAAACTAAGCCGCCAACATCTGTTGTTCTAATTGTAAGATTATATGAGGACGTTTTTTCAAAATCCAACACTGACTTAGTTTCCAAAGCATCTCCATCAATTGAAAATAATGATGTATTGCCACTTACAATGATGTAATTATGACTATCTCCATTGTCCACATCTGTAGATGATAAGGTGCCAATAACAGACCCAGTACTCGAGTTTTCCTGAATGTCTGAATTTGAAATGCTTATTGCCGTTGGAGCTGAATTAGGATTTGTCTCATCCACATCGATAACAGAAATATCAAATTGCTGTTCGAGTATTCCTCCTCCTCCGTCTGTTGTTCTAATTCTTACTGAATAACTACTCTGAGTTTCAAAATCAAACTCTGCAGAGCTCCTTAATACTCCATTATTTATGCTAAAGTTTGCATTGCCAGTGTCACCCACTCCACTTACTAAAGTATATGTATGACTATCGCTAGCATCTTCGTCTATAGTAGTAAGTGATCCTATTGTAAATCCAGCATTTTGTCCTTCTACAACTTCATTATTACTTAATAGCAATCCTGAAGGTTTATCGTTGATATCGTTTACTGAAATAGTTCTTTGCTCTGTTAAGCTTGCTCCATCACTATCAGTAGCAGTGATTGAAATATTATAACTGGACTTCTCTTCAAAATTGAATTTCTTTCCAGTTCTAAGCTCGTTAAGAACAATTTGAAAACTAGATGCGTCAGGGCCAGATAAAGTGTATTTGTGCTGATCTCCTTCATCATCATCAAGAACTGACAAATTAGCAATCTTGATACCTTTCACTACTTCTTCATTAATTGATGATGCTGAGAGCGAAAGCTCACGAGGTGCATCGTTCACATTTAAGACATCAATCGTATAGTCCTTTTGGATATTCAAGCCACCTGCATCTGCAGATTGAATGGTAA
>CAYGTD010000052.1:0-15839 GCA_964352725.1 uncultured Roseivirgaceae bacterium | reverse complement strand
TTCATAATCAGCGATCTCGATTTCATATTGCCCTACATGATCGGGAAAAAAGTAATTGCTCAATCGTAAGGCCATCACATGTTCTCCTTCAGTCGCCAAATATGTAGGAATGCTGTATGTAATCCACAATTCACCCTCGGGAGGAAGTTCTGCCTCTTGCCCAGGATTTCCATTTTTTCCAATCAACACCCCATCCCAAAAGATTTCATACTCTCCATAGGCATCTATTTGAAGGCCATAGGGTCTCAATTCATCTGGAGATTTCAAAATATCAATCTTGGTTCTCGACCAGAAAATCTCGCCTTCGGGAATGAGTGCTATCCTTCTTTCCCAATTGCTATCATTCAATACCTTCTTTGCCCACGTTGGGTTATCGCCTATTTTGAATATCGTGCGCTGTTCCTTGAAAACTTCAGTCGCTTGCGTGCAGGAAGTAGCCAGCAATAAAATACCTATCAAAAGTAAGGATGGGAGAGACCTCAAATTCATTTTATGGAGTGGATTTCCTTTTGCAAATTAACCTGATATCATTGGCTTTTTCAGTTGAACCTGAGCAGTTCATTCAGGCATAGAGCAGTTCACAATTTAAACGAGGCAGATCAACAACTCTCATCAATAGATTGAAGTATACATGCAAAACTGAATCAAAAATCTATGACCTATTTACTCAAAGCTTTGAACACTTGGCAAGCCAAAAACCTGATTATTTCTTTACTAACAATCACTGCAACATTGGGCAGAATATCAGCCCAAGAAAGGGGTAGTAAGGAGCATCAGCAAAGATCTAATTTTGAATTACCTAACGTAAAGGTGGTTCCTATAAAGGACACGCAAAATGACAGACAATATGAATTGTATATAAAATTACCTGAAAAGTATTCGGAAAGCGAGCACAAAAAACATCCGGTAATCTATTATGCGGATGCCATATGGCACCTAGAAATGCTGTCAAGTTCTGCCGAATACATTTTGGAAGAAGCCATTTTAGTAGGCATATCCTGGCAAAAGGATATCAATGAAGACCTGCTGGAAGAAAGAGGAGCTCATGTAAGCAGATTCCGCGATTACACAATACGCCCACATAGCAATCCGGAAATTCAAGCCAAATACCAATTGGGGCAAGCAAGCGATCATCTGGAATTCATTCGTAAAGATGTCATTCCGTATGTTGAAGCGAACTACCGAACTGATCCTCAAAACAGAACCTATTTCGGCTATTCAGCGAGTGGTTTATTTGGAGCCTATATTTTATCGTCCAGACCTGAGACATTTAGGAATTACTTAATTGGAAGTCCGTCATTACGAGGAGATATCTCGCATCTCACAGAGCTGATTGCTGATAAAAACTTAAAGGCGAATGTCTTCATTACAAATGGCTCCAAGGAGCAGGAGTTAAGTGAGTATGCAAAAGAATTTGTCGCAATTCTTGAAAACAAGAATGACAATACTTTTCTGGTCACTCATGAAGAGATGTTAGGCGATCATCAAACGGCATTCCCGAGAATGGCAGTTAGTAGTGTAGGATGGCTGTCAGAATTAAATGAACCAGCTTTAGACTATTTTGGAGAAACCTCACCAGGCTTAATTCCTCAACTTTTTGAACCTGAAATTGTCTCTCCAGATGGACTTTTTGAAGGAGGCTCGTTTTCACCAGATGGAACGGAATACTATTTCTCGAGGAAAAATGGAAAATATGAAGAACGTACCTTTTTTGTCATTCGATATGAAAATGGCAGCTGGGGGAACGAGTCTGAGACCGACTTAAAGTGGCCCAAATTCTCCGCTGGAGCGGATACATTATATCGTGGAAATAAATATAAAATTTTGACCGACACTGGTTGGTCTGAATACAAAAGTCTTGGATCTCCATTTTCGGATAAGCACATTATGGGGCTATCGTTTTCAGATAATGGAACTGCTTACTTTGATGAAATTGAATTTGATGAAAATGGAAAACCTGATACAATAGGAGCGATCAGTTATTCACGCCATGTAAACGGTGCATATGAACCTCGTCAAAAATTAGGCAAGGAGATTAATACCGGAACATGGATCGCCCATCCTCACATTGCACCCGATGAATCTTATCTGATATGGGATGTGAGAAGAGAGGACGGATATGGTGGATCTGATATCTACATTAGTTTTAGAGCAAAAGATGGTTCATGGATTCCCGCAATGAACATGGGAGATAAGGTCAACACCTCATTAAGCGAAAGCGGCGCACGGGTTTCAAACGATGGGAAATACCTGTTTTTTACGAGGGGGCAATGGGAAATTAAAGAAGATGGAAGTGAAAATTGGGTAGGTAAGCCTTATTGGGTGGATGCTGATATTATTGAGAACTTAAGACCGAAATAGCAACATGAAAACAACAAAATACTTCATATTGATATTGACAATGTCGCTTCATCGCCTCTTTGCTCAAGAAAATAAGGAGGGCGAATTTAGCTTTCCAATTTTAGAAGGACCGTACATAGGACAAAAGCAACCGAGCCTGGTGGCAGAAGTGATGAAGCGCTATTTGATTAACGCATAAACGGTGACATGATGTTTTTTCCCCAACCAATCGAAAAATTGAGATTTGTATTATTCCAATTAAGTAAAAATTAAACGTATTGCACACCCTACATAAACGATGAATATGTAGAAGTAGAGCGTGTTGTTATTGCATTTGGTCATCACGCTTCAATTTCGCCATCTCAAGACTACTTAATAATGTCTTGCTCGGACCAAAGCAGAATTCAGAGCTGACAATAATTATTGTCTTAACTAATTTTTTCAGTATGTTTTTTCTTTCTTTTATCTGAATTAGCGAATACGATATCATTGAAAACAGATTTAGGAAGTTTTCCTTTCAAAATCTTCATAGATTGGATCGTACTAGATTTTTGAGGGTGCTTAATCATGTCGAATATCATAGACAAGCTAATTGGGTAGATTTTCACTGCACTAGCCCAATACCTTGTTGCACATCCGATATTAAAGTGAGTCAAGTTTCTAACGGTGTGCCACCAAAAAGCAGGATTATATAACATATCTCCCTCTTCAAGGACACATCTATAGAATGGAACATTTTGCATGTGAGGGTGAGTTTTTGATAGTTCTTCATGAGGGTCATCTATAAAATTTTCCGTCATTTCAGAGACTGCATAGGTTCCGTACTTGCTTACAGTGGGCTGTAAAATTGGGCTGTATGAAGGATGAATAAAGTCCCACTGCTTCTTACCAACAATATTTAGAAACATATTTTCACCACCAGCGCAGTGTAAGCTTGATCCAACTGAACTGGAGCGTGAAATAAACCAATGGGTAACCATGTTGATCTGCCCTTGAATTTCATCTAATTCTTTTCCTTTACATTTTTCTTTAAAATCATTTTCTCCTACTATTCCATAAAAATTGTTGATATAATAATCTTCAAATTTTGGTTGTGTGAGAAAATCTTCTAGTGTTGTTTTAACGGATGGGATATTTTGACCGACCCTATTATCTTCTTTATCTCCTACGGTAACACATTGAACTTCAAGATTTCCTCTCTCTTTAATCAAATTCTCCTTATTCAGTTCATGCCTAATTGGGGCATCTTTTATATACCCTTTAATCACAATAGGCATATTTATATGCTTCCTCCAATTATCAAAAAACTCCTTGTCAAAATCTTTTGAGTCAATTGTTGGAATATCAAAGGTGTCTTGAAATTTCCCCTTGTTCTCCTTAAGTAATTTGTCAATACAACTTTTGTGAGAAGATCTAAAAATCTTACCAATAGGTGTTGGGTTTTTTAATTTTTTGATGACTTTACCATCCTTTTTTTTCCATTGAGAAAATCTAAAAAAAGAATCTAAAACAAAAAGAACACCCCATCTGAATCCTGCAAATCCAAATTTTCCTTCAGGAACGTCTTTGCTAAAATTATTGACTTGTTTAAGCATTTTCAAAAATACTTGAATTAGTGTTTACATCTTAGCATCATTGAGTACTTAAACGAACAATTATTTTCATACTATCTAGAGTGATTTTTTTAAAGAGAGGTTAGAGCAAGATTACTTTATATCCAAAAACACTCCTACTGAATAGGAGGGGGATGCGAAAATCAACGAAGCACTAAAAACACTTCCATAAGCAGCTGAAACTCCGATTTTCTTAGTCACGTAAGCAGCGACTTCATACGTGAGCGCAGCATATTCTACATTATTAGCGAAGACTGTTGCTCCATCACTCGCTGCATCAGACTCATTGCCATTTTGTAATGATTCTATAATATCCACTCTAGCAATACCCCAGATTCGATTATTCAGCACAGATAAACCCAATTCGCCTCCGGCTCTAAATTCATCAGAAAAATCATTGGTTCGATTATTAAATCCGACGTACACATTAGCGTAAGCGTTTACTTTTTTGATGGAAAAAGATTTACTCAGATCAAATCTAACCAATTGATTAAACTCACCATCTCCAGTTTGCAATGATCCATCACTACCTCCTTGATCATTTCCTAGTGGTATGCCCAACTGAAGAGTTCCTGCTAAAACAAACTTAGAGCCGGATTTATTGAGTTGATACTTTCCAGCTATGTCTACATCACCTATGCCTGAAATTGACTCTGTATTATTTGCTGATTTGCTAAAAGGGAGGTTAATAATACCACTGAATTTATCGCTTATGCCATATTCAGCAAATATGGATGTATTGAAAATTCCTTCTTGAGGAGAAGCCGAAGTATTGCCATCAAATGTGAATTGTTTAGCAGCATTAACCCACCAATGAGAAACCTTGTAATAACCGGTACCTTTCTTTTTGGTCCAGCCACCACCAGCATTCGCAGTAAATGATAATCCTATAAGCGGTATGAAAAACAGTAAGAGTGATCGCATTATTTAAATCTTAATTCCATTGATACTATCGTTTCCTAGCAAAATAGGTTGGTTAAATCGACCCTCTTCATCTCTGTTTTCGAGGTTTAAGACGCCTCGCGGACAAACGGACGAACAAACACCACATCCAACACAAGATGATCTAATGATATTCTGACCTTTTTGAGCATAAGCTCGAACATCAATTCCCATTTCACAATAGGTGGAGCAGTTGCCACAAGAGATGCATTGACCTCCATTGGTGGTGATTCTAAATTTGGATTTGAATCGCTGAACGAAACCTAAATAGGCAGCCAGCGGACAGCCAAATCGACACCAAACTCTATTACCCATCAGTGGATAAAAGCCAGTGCCAATCACTCCAGAGAATATGGAGCCTATTGCAAATCCATAAGGCTTACGTAAATAGGTATAAGTATCAATTCCAAAAATCGTATTGGTTCCTGAAATGAAATTATACAGAACTGCTCCAGTCATTATGACTGCAAATACCAGCACCGCATGGATTAGATATCTTTCTATTTGCCATGCTTTCAAAGATTTATCAGAAAGTTGTCTGAATGGATCTCCAGCAGTCTCCGCCAATCCACCACATCCACATACCCACGAACAATACCATCGTTTTCCAAAGAAGAATACGAAAACAGGCACGCCAACAGTAAATAGTGTAATTCCCCAAACAAACATGAAAATACCTATTCCGCCCGATGTAGTAAGTGTGTCTATATGCCAAGCATCAAAGAAATCATAATCCAGCGGCCACATGTTTTTGAAATCAAAGTAGGGTTGGTTAAGTCTCACCAGAATTTCAGGAATGATGAACGCAAAAGCGGTCTGAAAGAACATCACGGATATAGTTCGGAACACCTGATACTTGCTATGACGATACTTGATGATCATCCTAATTCCCATTACCAAAACAGCGAAAGTGTAAAGAAATCCATATAAAAACCATTGACTTGAAGTAGCGGATGGATTTATTAATTTTTGCGCAGGATCAACTAGAATGATCCAATTCATGATGTAGGCGGGAAAAAAGTAAAGTAGAATATAAAAGGAGACTAGAAGTGTTCCGGTTAGAATACCTATCCAACCTCTATTATTTAATGCATTATGAAAAATGCCATTGTTCTTAATGCCAGCTGGACCAGCTAATACGACCTGGGGTATATTGAACATAAGACCACCAATTGCTCCAACGATGAATACCAGAATGAATAGCAAAGTAGTATTATCAATAATCATCCCTTTAGTGGACGCACGAGTCAACGCGCCAGCATAATCATCATAAATGACCTCATCCCATTTCTGTTCGGAACGAGCTTTCTCGTTTACTTTTTCCACAACGCTATTCATATCATTCACGAATGGAATAGTCAGTGAATATTCTTTTTGGAAGAGAGTCGACATCTCCTTCTTTAAAGACTCTTGATGGTTTTCTTTCACCACTTCACTGAATGCCTTTTCATTTAGCTTATAGCTAGATGCAAAAAAGAGAGACAGAAAAAGGCCTAGTGAAAAGAGGAAAAGAAAAAGTCCTGTATATCGTATTGCTTTCATGTTTTTTAATTTAACCGCAGAGAAATCAGAGTGGGCTTTGAGAAACCTGAGGTTTATAGTATTTATTAATTAGTCTTTTTAGTCCATCTTTAATCCGATAAGAATTGAAGTTGATCAGAAGCCCTATTTTATTATTTGATAGTTTGAGATAAGTAAGAACTTGAGCTATATGTACGTCAGTTAGTGCTTCTACTGCTTTTAATTCGACAATCACTTTATCCTCAACCAACAAATCCACTCGATAACCACATTCCATTTTCACATCTTTATAGATCAATGGGAGAGGCTTTTCCTTCTCAACTTTTAGTCCTTGAGATGTTAATTCATAGTATAAACATTCCTGATAAGCCGACTCTAAAAGACCTGGACCCAAAGCTGTATGAACAGAAATAGCACATCCAATCACCAATTCAGTGATCTCATTTATGCTTAATTCTCTTCGTTCTTTATTCATTTGTTATTTTTTTAATCACAAAGCACTCTGAGGTTTTCACAGAGAAAACTTAGCCATGCTTGTTCCAGTCCTTGTGTCAATCATATTTTCAGCATTTTCAAAATATGTTTTTTCTCATGCCATTCTTTCACTTTTCAATTCTTTTTTCTTACCACAGAGTTGCACTGAGATTTCGCTGAGAAAACTGAGTCTTTATTTCTCCTTTCTCTCTGTGCTATTCTCCGTTTCCTCTGCGGTTAAATCCCATTACCTTCTGACCTCACTATGGTTAACTCCGCTCTCTCTATGGTTAACTCACCCAAAGACCTTCTCCAAAAAACCTTTCTTCCTCACACCCACTTTCTTCTCAGGAAACTCCCTATTAAACTTCTCCTGAATTTCTCCTTCCCAGTGTGTGAAAAATTCAGGATCAAAATTGGCTTTTGGTAAATTTTCAATGACAAATTCCAACGTTTTCTTTTCTTTCAGCCATTTATCCCAAACCTCATGTCTATTCCGTATTCCGAATATATTGACACCTTTGACGACCATTCCTTTCTTCTCATAAATGATTTTTATGCACTTTTTCTTATCGTCACATTCCCAGTAAAATGAGGCATCTCCATCTACACATTTCGGAAGTACCACTCCATAATTGTGATATTCAATATCAAAAAACTTAGCTGAATTGAACCAAACCCCGGGCTGGTACTTGATTTTATTTCCAGTGATGGTATGAGCTACGGCTTCTCCCATCATCCTCCCAACATACCATACAGCTTCAATTGACCTCCTATGGGAGGGTGGATTTTTAAGCTGTGCACAATCTCCTAATGCATACACGTCGGGAATGTTCGTCTGAAGATATTCATCTACTAATATTCCTTTATCCGTATCAATTTTGGAATCTTTTACCAAATCAATATTGGGATGTACACCCACAGTTAATCCTACAAATTGACAATCAATGATCTCGCCAGATTTAGTTTTGATGCCTTTCACATTTCCATTTCCATCGTCCAGAATTTCTTCCAATTCTGTTTCTTGTCTTAGATCTATGTGATGTTCTGCTAAATGATTATCTATGAGAGTGGATTCTTCCTCAGGAAGGATGTTTCCCCAAAAATGCTCTTCTCGAATGAGATATGTAACTAAAATGTTTCTGGAATGAAGCATCTCCGCCATTTCTACACCAATCAATCCCCCACCAAGAATAACTGCTTTTTTTACATTCTTGGTGTTTTCTTCCATAAGCTCAAGGTCTTGGTAATTGTACAATCCTTGAACACCTTTTAAATTTTGTCCTTTCCATCCAAAGAAATTGGACTGACTTCCCGTAGCTAAAACAAGTTTGTCATACTCCAAATTATCACTTCCTTCAAACAAAACTTTTTTCCCCTCAAAATCGATGGACTTTACCCAGTCCTTTTTGAGGTTTATTTTATTCTTTTCCCAAAACCAATCCTCATAGGGTTTAGTATGCTCGTACTTCATATGGCCCATATATATATACATGAGTGCTGTTCTAGAAAAGAAGTGATCGGTTTCACCAGAAATTACGGTGATATGATCGTCTGAAAGTTTGCGGATATGACGAGCAGTTGTAATTCCTGCTATCCCATTTCCAATAATGACTATTTTTTGCATTTCGGATACTAAGTAAAGTCAATAATACGAGGGCAAGAACCTCTTTGTCTTCAAGATAGACAGTTACATATTGGTTTGTCAATTGCTTGACATAATTATTTCAAAACCTTTAAATCCTTATTTGGTTCTTTCCGTATACAATCGTGGTGATTAGGTGAAATGGATGGGTTTGACGAGAGAGGTCTCGTCTTCGGTTAGGTTAGGTTACGATCATCCCATCCATAACAAAGGGGACTCGAAAGAGTCCCTTTCTTTTTTTAGATTTTTATGTGTTCTGGTAAATGTAAGTACTGATGTACTTTTTCATTGTTTATTAGCTCTACTGGATTCCCCATTATCATTGGCTGATTAAAGTCCATGCACCAAAAGTCATCGCATACTTGAGCGGTCAATTGAATTTCATGAGTGGAAATAAGAACAGATTTTCCTGTGGAGCAGATTTTTTGAAGAAGCTGCAGGACCTCTATCTTATTTTTCAAGTCCAGGTGAGAGGTAGGTTCATCTAGAATAATGATGCTGGTGTCTTGTGCTAACGCTCTGGCAATCATTACTTTTTGCAACTGACCATCACTCAATTCAAACAATCTTTTATGAGCGATGTAGTTGATTTCCATCAGAGAGATGGATTCTTCAATTTTCTCTTTATCCCTTTTCTTAAGTGTACCAAGCCAACCAGAGTAGGGGAAGCGCCCAAGTGTAATTAGGTCTACAACAGAGAGATTGAGTGATTCTGGTTTTCCTGTAAGTACAACACTTATCTGCTTGGCAATTTCTTTTGGTGAAAATTCATGAATTGATTTGTCATTAAGAGTTATTAATCCTTTAAGTGGTTTTTGCAATCCACAAAGAGTTCTTATCAATGTTGATTTTCCAACTCCATTTTGACCAATCAATCCGACCATTTTTTTAGGAACCAACTCAACGGAAATATCCTTCATTAGAATTTTATCTTCTGCATATCCAATAGATAAATCTGTTGTTTTCAAAAACTCCATTTAGTTAAATGAATAGTTAATATTTGATTTTCTAAGAATCAACCAAATTACGAAAGGAGCTCCAAACAAGGACGTAATGGCATTGATAGGCAATGTTTCTTGAAAGCCTGGAAGTTGCGCAATGATGTCAAATATCAAAAGGGAAATGCCTCCTAGCAAGATGACTAGTGGCGTAAGCATAAGATGATTGCCTGTATTGAAAAGCATGCGAGCAATATGAGGAATGGCTAATCCAATAAAAGCGATAGGACCACAAAATGCTGTGATAGTGCCCGCAAGTAAACTTGTATTGATAATAATCAGCATTCGTGCTTGCTTCAAATTCAGTCCCATGGACTCTGCGTAATCTTCACCTAATAACAAGACATTAAGCTGTTTTGAGAGGAAAACAGAAAATAGTAATGAAACGATAATGATAGGTGCCATCACAGAAAGCTCTGACCAAGACAAACTACCCAAGCTACCAAATGACCAGATGACGTACGCTTGAATATTTTCCGCTTGACTAAAGAATTGTAAAATGCTAACTAAGGCGCTAACTGCTGACCCAAACATCAATCCTATAATAAGTAATGATACGCCGCTTCTTATTCTGAATGAAGCAAATAGGACAATCGATAACACAAGGAATGACCCTAATCCAGATGCGCCTACTAGAAGCCAACTTCTACCAATTCCTGAAAGTCCTACAAATCCACCTAACCAAATACCTAAGAAAATAACCAAAGCAACACCTAGACCTGCACCAGAACTAATTCCTAGAATAAAAGGTCCAGCCAAGGGGTTTCTGAAAAGTGTTTGCATTTGTAGTCCGCTAATAGCGAGCGCACTTCCAGCCAAAATAGCAGTAATTGCTTTAGGAAGTCTGAAATTTTCTATGATATTGATCCAAACTTGCTTGTCAGCAATTCCAAAAAGATAATCGATAACAAAGCCAACAGGAATAGATACTGAGCCCAAAGTGAGGCTTAGAGTGAATGCTAAAAACAAAGTGAGCAACAACACCATAAAGGTGATTCTCCATTTTTTTGTTGATCTGTCTATGTTTGAGATGATCATTCTAATTGCTTAAAGTAATAGGTTTCATATTGCGGCAGCAAAGTTGGATGGAGTATTTTAATTAAATCAGCAAGTACTAAATCGGGTCTGGAGTAGCCTGATTCAAAAAAATCGTAACCTCCATTTGGACCTATTCGCTTATTGTAATTGTAGACTTTGTTTTTCGTAAAAGAATCAAAATCCTCATACCGTGCATCTTGCCCTAGCATTTCATTTTTCGTGTTCAAAGTAGAGGTGCCAATCCAAAAATCAGCTTTATTTCCTTTCTCATACACTGCTTCAAAACTTAACTCCAACCAACCTGAAGTTGTATCATTTTCCCAGAGATATGCTCCACCCGCATTCTTAAAAAAAGTAGCTGCCCAGTTATTTCCTCCTGGCAAAAACCAAGTGTCACCGTAAACTACTCCACCCAAAATGGTAGGCTTTTTTTTCGTATTCTGGCCAATTTCAGAAAGTCGTAAATACTCTTTTTCAACGGCAATGAAAATGGAATCAGCTTCTTTTCTTTTATTGAGTAAAGCCCCAAAAAACTTGATCCACTCTGCCCTACCAAGAGGCGTTTGTTCTAAAAAATCAGCATTATAAAGTACGGGAATACCCGATTCTTCAACCTTATCCAAGGTTGTTGATTCTCCACCCATATCAAAAGCGACAACTGCATCAGGGTCTAAACTCAAAAGCAATTCCATATTCATGCTGCCATCTGGCCCTAGATCTGTTAGGAGTCCTTGATTAGCTCTATCAATAAAAGTCTTTGAACTGATATATTTCAAATTGGGAAAACCAACCACCACCTCTTCCATTTCAAGCATGTCGAAGTAAGGAAGATGTGAAGTGGATGTACAAACTATCTTCTCATACGTTTTCCCAAGTTTATATCTCTTTTTTTCAGATGCGTTTGGCCATGGTTCATCAATTACTAGATATTCAGAAGAGTCATTTTTTTCAAAATGAAAAGCAGTCGCATATCTAACTTCGTCTGTAGTCCATGTCTTCTCCGTATTTTGCGGAGTGGTGCAAGAGACAATCAAAATGAAAGCAATAGGAATGTATTTCATCATTGCCCAAAAGTAGCCATGATGATGCTAAGTTGATTAGGTTTGTAGCGCAATTGGTTTCGAATTCACCTTAATGGTGGAGGAAAATTAAAATGGGAATCTTGTGCCCCGCCTGATGGATAATCTTTGTCTGGCAGGAAATCAAGAGCTGTCCCCGCAACTGTAAGTCCATAAAAAGATTTTGGTAATGAATCCACTGTGAACCGTAGGGTGAATGGGAAGGAGCCAAAATTGGATAAGCCAGGAGACCTGCCCTTTGCACATAATTTAACGAAGCTTCGGGTGAAAGCAGAGGAAGGGGTTAGCTCCATTCTTTCTACGAGGCTCATAGTATCTAACTATGAGAAAGCAAACATTAATCATTGCATTAGCGTGCATGGGTTGGACTGTCAAGGCACAGGACTCCCTCAAGACCGTCCGTTTGGATGAAGTGGTAGTAACAGGGACCAAATCTGAAATTCCTGTTGAAAAATCTGGTAAGAGCATTTTTAAAATCAATCGTAAAGACATTGAGACAAGTGGGAGTAGAAATGTTGCTGATTTATTAAATCAAGTTCCTGGGGTTCAGATGGATGGAAATTTTGGTCCATTGGGAACCAATATTGGTTATTTCCTTAGAGGAGCATCCAGCAGGCGCACACTTATTCTTATAGATGGTGTTCCATTTAATGATCCATCTGGAATAGATCAAACATATGATCTTCGTCTTCTTGATCTAGATCAGGTAGAATCTATTGAGGTTTTAAAAGGAGGCTTAAGCACACTCTACGGAACTGGAGCAGCTGCTGGGGTAATCAATATCACTTTAAAAAAATCTTCTGAGAAATTTTTGTCAGGTAATCTAGGAGTGGAATACGGAAGTTTCAATACGATAAAGACCAATTTGAATTTGTCAGGAAAAGCAGACAAAGTGAGTTATCTTATTAATGGAGGGTATAGAAGATCAGACGGTTTTTCTTCAGCTACTGATAGTACTGATATTAATGATTTTGATAACGATGGATTTGAGGGGTACAATTTCTTAGCAAAGATTGGCTATGATTTTTCAAATGGATTCTTGATGACTTTCACTGGAGCGTTAGATGACTTTGAGACTGATTATGATCAAGGCGCATATAGTGACGGAAATAATATTTCTGATTACCAACAAATTAGACTTGGTCTGTCTCCTTCGTATCAATGGCAAGGAGGTAACTTGAAAGGAGATTTTTTCTTCACAAACTTGGATCGTCTATTTGACTCACCGGATTTTTTTGATCCAAATGCCAGATTCATTGATAAATACGATGCAAATAATATTCAAGTGGATGTGGTTATTGATCAGAATTTAAGTGAACATATAAAGCTTGTTGGAGGAATTAATTATCAAAAATTGTCATATAGTCAGCCTTCTGTTGAAGAGACTAATTTTAGCATGATTGATCCTTATTTAAGTTTCATTTTTGACCAAAAAAACTTCAACCTTCAATTTGGTTCTCGACTGAATCAACATAGTACTTATGGAACTAATGTTGTCTGGAATGTGAATCCCTCTTACTTGATTTCAACTGCTGATGCAGACATAAAATTTTTTGGATCATATTCCACATCCTTCATAACACCTTCACTATTTCAGCTTTTTGGACCATTTGGAGCTAATACTGAACTAAAACCAGAAGAGTCTAAATCCACTGAAGGTGGAATTTCAATAAGCAGAGGAGACATTAAATTGGAGGGAGTCTATTTTCATCGTAAGGATGAAAATTTGATTATTTATACTGATCAATATGAAAATGTAGGTGAACATATAAGAACCGATGGCTTGGAATTTTTGGGGCAATTAATATTATCAGAAAAAGTAAATCTTTCTGCTAACTACACTTTTGTGAGAAGGCTCGATGATTCAGAACTATATCGCATCCCGACACATAAATATGGAGCTTCACTGAATATAGAGCCTATAAATAACTTAATAATATCTGCAAATTACCTCTATACTGGAGACAGAACTCAACAATATTTTGACAGTAACTCATTCACTACGGAGGAGGCAAATTTGGATGCTTTTGATTTACTGAACTTGGTAGCTTCATATCGTTACCAAAACTTCACTCTTTCAGGGACTTTGAATAATGCGTTTGATGAGAATTTTGTGGCTATTTATGGATTTAACACAGTCGGAAGAAATTATTCTTTGGGTCTTAAATATAGTTTCAATTAAACAACTCATCCACTGCTTTACGGACGGAAATTTTTTGGGAGGAGATTAGCTTCTCCCTTTTTTGTATCTCTTCCTTTATTCCCTCTTTGGAAAAAAAGTCAGTTTCTAATTGAGCTCTTATTCGCTCATGAAACCATTTGAGTAACTGATCTTTTCTATTCTTATCCATCCAGCCGTTACTCGTTGAATCGGCTTTGAATTTTACGATTTGATCCCAAACCTCTTCCAAACCTTCTTTATCCAATGCGGAGCAGAGCCCGACAGGAACGGTCCATTGAGATTCATTAGAAGGAAAAAGGTGCACAGCATTTTTGTAATCTTCTCGTGCCTTTTTTGCAGCCTTTTTATTTTCTCCGTCCGATTTATTGATGAGAATATGATCCGCCATTTCCATGATTCCCCGCTTTATACCCTGCAATTCATCTCCACCACCTGCAAGCATCAGCAGTAAAAAGTAGTCCACCATGCCTTTCACTACCGTTTCACTTTGACCAACGCCAACTGTTTCAACCAAAATAATATCGAAACCAGCTGCTTCGCACAATAGGATAGACTCACGCGTATTGGAGGCTACTCCACCCAGGCTAGCACCAGATGCGGAAGGTCTGATGTAGGCATTCGGATCGATAGAAAGCTCATCCATCCTAGTCTTGTCGCCCAAAATACTTCCCTTAGATCTAGAGCTACTAGGGTCAATAGATAGTACGGCTACTTTTTTGCCTAAACTAGTTAGGTACTTTCCAAAGGATTCTATGAAAGTACTTTTACCAACACCAGGTACGCCAGTTATACCAATTCGTATGCTGTTTCCAGTTCTGGGAATGATTAAATCAATCAATTCCCCAGCTATTTTTTTGTCGTCTAATCGCTTACTTTCGACAAGAGTGATTGATCTACTTAAAGCGACTCTATCACCCTGAAATATTCGATTTTTCAAGTCTTGTAGATGAATATTTGGCTTTCGCCGAAAAGTTGAATCCATAGGGCTAATATTCCGCTTTCAATAGAGTAATTTCAAGAAAAAATTGAATTCTTCTAACATGGAAGTTGTACGGGTAAGAGATAAATGTTTTAATTGCAATTGTATTTTCTTAACAAGTTTAACTCACCGACAAAAGAATCGCAATGTTTAGAAGATTTTGGCTAGATGTAATTCTAGGAACTGTTTTTATTTTAGGTTTAATGGGGCTTTTGAATGGCCTTACAGCCTTTAAGATCTTTGACGTAATGGATCCAATTGGAGATGCATTCGCAGACATGGAGTTTACGGATGTGTATTTTTCTCAATTGCTGGATGATCCTGTAGCTGATCAAAATGTAGTGATGGTGAATGTTGGGCTCGAGTCAAGAGCAGGAATTGCCATACTCATTGATTCTATAAGTAAACATGGACCTGCAGTTATAGGAGTTGACTTATTCTTTGACTACATGAGTGAAGACACGTTGGGGGATTTTATGCTATCCGAAGCTTTAGGAAGAGTTGAGAATCTAGTGATGGTGAATAAATTGTCTCAAACTTATGGTAATTATTCAGAAGACTATGATTCAATAGAATATTCGCATCCATTATTCTTATGGAATGCTCAACCTGCTTTTGCGAATCTTGTAACAGATGCAGATGTTCAAGAAGATTTGAAAATGTGTAGAGAGTTTATTCCAAAACTTAGAACTAGTGATGGCGAAATGCAATATGCATTCGCAGTAAAACTTTCTTCATTTCTTGATTCAACGAAAACTGAGAAATTTTTAGCTCGTGACAATGATGTTGAAACTGTTAATTACAGAGGAAATGTGCTAGACTATGGAGCAACAAAATTTGGGAATAAGTATTTTGCCCTCGATGTTTGGGATGTGTACGGAGGAAATTTTGTTCCTGAAATTATAAAAGATAAAATAGTGATTTTCTGCTTCTTGGGAGAAGAACTTGGTGATAGAGAAAATTTTGAAGACAAGTTTTTCACACCATTGAATGAGACATATATCGGAAGAGCTTTTCCAGATATGTAT
>CAYGTD010000051.1:0-15978 GCA_964352725.1 uncultured Roseivirgaceae bacterium | reverse complement strand
GAGTAGCTAGACCTTTCTATGGCGAATCCCTTCGAATCAATGAAGAAGGAATCGCTGACTATGCCACGATTGATTGGGTAATGAAAGAATTGGGTGGTTTCCGAATGGGGCCGTTTGAATTGATGGACTTTATTGGAAATGACATTAACTACACGGTAACAGAAACGGTATTTCAATCCTTCTTTTACGATCCAAGATTTAAGCCTTCTTTCACTCAAAAGCGAATGTCAGAAGCTGGATTCTTAGGAAGAAAGACAGGGAGGGGATATTATGATTATGCGGAAGGAGCTGTAAAGCCTGAGCCAATCAAAGATGAAAAGCAAGGAAAAGAGATTTTGGATCGTGTACTAGCCATGCTAATCAATGAAGCCGCAGATGCTTTGTTCTTAAACATTGCTAGCAAAGAAGACATTGATCTTGCCATGACCAAAGGCGTGAATTATCCAAAAGGATTATTGAAATGGGCAGATGAAAAAGGGATTGACTGGTGTGTGAATCAATTGGATGCATTGTATGATGAGTATAGAGAAGATCGATATAGATGCAGTCCGTTGTTGAGAAGGATGAATAAGACTGGAAAGACTTTTTATTAGACGAACACTCTTCGAGAGCCTCAGGGTGACACCTTTTTTTGTTATGTTGAGATCGTGAAAAAAATAAAATCATCGTGATAAGTTTGTCATGCTGAGTTTATCGAAGCATAAAGACAATCTATGACAAACCCCGAAAAAATAGTATCCGAAATGATGGCCAATGACACCTTTAGTCATTGGTTGGGCGTTGAGGTCTTGGAAGTCAAAGAAGGATTTGCAAAAATTAAAATGAAGGTAAATAGCGATATGCTTAATGGACATGGAGTTGCTCATGGTGGCATCTCCTTTTCACTAGCAGATTCTGCTTTTGCCTTTGCATCGAACTCCCATGGACAAAAGGCCGTTTCAATCGAGACTTCTATCAATCACATCAAACCTATATTTGAAGGAGATGAAATTGTGGCCATCGCCGAGAAAGAAAGCACTTCCAAAAGTCTAGGACAGTACATTGTTAGAGTGTACAGAGGAGAGGAACTTGTCGCGCTGTTTAAAGGAGTGGTCTTCCGGAAAGTAGAGGAATGGGATGTTGGCTAAAAAGTTAATTGGTTGAATAGTTAATTGGTAGGTATTAAAACCACTAATCAACTAATCACTATTTTACTAATCACTAAGAAAAATGAACATACAGATACCTGATCATAGTGCCGCCATTAAAAGTTACCAGCCAGGTAAAACGATTCCTCAATTACAAAAGGAACATGGATGGGAGAAAGTAGCTATTCTTTGGAACAATGAGAATACGTTGGGCTATTCACCAAAATCTAAACAAGCAGTGATTGATGCATATGAGAAGATCAATTACTACCCAGATCCCTTAAGTATAGATCTAAGAAATCGTCTGGCTCAAAAACTTGGAAAGAATCCGAATCAGATCATTTTAGGAAATGGCTCTGAGTCAGTATTGATGTTGGCGATCCGTGCGCTTTGCTCTGATGAGGATGAATTTTTGACTTCTGAGGGAGGATTTGTAATTATTTACAATTGGGCTCGCATCAATAATGTAAGATGTGTGGCTATGCCTATGACGGAAGGCTATGCCTTTGATTTAGAGGCAATCAAGAATAGAATTAACCGAAACACGAAGATTATCTATCTGGCGAATGTGAATAATCCAACGGGGACAATGATCACCAAGGCGGAGATAGAAGATTTTATGCAGCATGTACCAGATCATATTTTAGTGGTTATGGATGAAGCATATTTTGAATATTCGGAAGCGATGAGCCAAGACTTTCCAAATTCACTTGAATTGGATTATCCCAATATGCTTACACTGAGAACCTTTAGTAAGGCTTATGGAATTGCAGGAATACGTCTAGGATTTGCAGTGGGTCACGAAAAAATCATTGAATCGATGATGAAGGCCAAACTTACTTTTGAGCCAACAGCACTTGCGCAAGCGGCGGGAATGGGCGCATTGGATGACACAGACTTTCTGAAAGAAACAATCGACAACAACACCAAAGGCCTCAAATACTTCTACAAAGAACTGGATAGAATGGGAGTGAAATATGTTCCCTCCCATGCCAATTTTGTAATGACTGTATGGAAGAATAAAGAAGAGGTATTGAAAGTGTTTGATGCACTAATGGAAAAGGGAGTATTAGTGCGTCCACTTGGGACACCACTCGAGCATTGCATTAGAGTCTCTGTAGGAAGACCAGAAGAAAACGAGCATTTTATTAAGGCGTTGGAAGAGATTCTTCAAAATATTTAGGGATGAGAACATTAGAAGCAGTTAAGCTAGTCTTGGTGGTCCTATTTATTGCGAGAGTAGTTTGCAAAATTGGGCATATTGAAGGCACAGATACAATTCAATTAGTTGGAGCAGTAGCTGGTATCATATTCTTCGCTATTCTAGGAGTGGAAGCTTGGAAAAAACGAAAGGTGAAATCCGATTAATTTGCAAGGTATCCCTACCGTCCATCATTTCTCATATTCTCAATTCTTTGGATTGGTTTAGATTTATAGGAATATCTTCCTAAAGAACTTTACCTAACCTAACGCACTATGAAAAGAATATTCATCCTCACCTTCGTACTATGCAGCCTATTTGCTGCAGATGCTCAGAAAAAGAAAAAACCCGATTTCAAACCCGTTGATGAAGAGCTGTTCAAAGGGTTAAAGTGGCGGAATATTGGTCCACATCGTGGAGGCAGAAGTGTTACTTCAACAGGAGTAGTAGGCAATCCCATGCTTTACTACATGGGAACTACAGGAGGTGGAATCTGGAAGACAACAGATGCAGGTATTACCTGGAAAAATATTTCTGACGGTCAATTGAAAACAGGAACAGTTGGAGCTATTGCAGTTGCTGAGTCAGATCCGAATGTGATCTATGTGGGGATGGGTGAGCATGCAGTGCGTGGGGTCATGACTTCTAGCGGCGATGGTATGTATAGAAGTACCGATGCGGGTAAAACATGGACGCACATTGGGTTAGATAAATCCATGCATATATCTGATGTGGTGATACATCCAAAGAATCCAGATATAGCGCTTGTTTCGGCTCAAGGAGCTTTATACGGACCTACTGCTGATAGAGGAGTCTATAAGACTGTTGACGGAGGCATTAGCTGGAAAAAGGTATTATTTGTTGCTAATAATTCTGGTGCATCTTCTCTATCAATGGATATGACAAATCCTCGAATTCTTTATGCTTCCATGTGGCAGCATCAGCGATATCCTTGGACGGTAGATTCTGGTGGAAAAAATTCTGGTCTTTATAAATCTATAGACGGTGGAGACAATTGGGAGAAAATGGAAGAAGGCTTACCAGAAGAGTTTGGGAAATCAGGAATTTCAGTATCTAGAGCAAATCCTGAATTGGTCTTTGCCATCGTAGAAGCAGAAGGTGATAAAGGTGGGCTCTATCGTTCAACTGACGCGGGAAAAAAGTGGTCACAAATTAATAAGGATCGCGTACTGATAGCTAGATCATGGTATTACATGGAGGTCTTCGCTGATCCGCAAGAAGAAAATGTAGTGTATGTGCTCAATGCTCCAGTGATGAAATCAATAGATGGAGGTAGAAGTTTTTCTAATCTATCAACACCACACGGAGATAATCATCATCTGTGGATCAATCCAACGAACAATGAATATTTGATCAATTCCAATGACGGTGGATCTAATATTTCATTTAATGGAGGAGAAAGCTGGTCGACACAGGAGAACCAACCAACCGCGCAATTCTATCGTGTGATTACTGACAACTTGGTTCCTTACAATATCTATGGTGGTCAGCAAGACAATTCTGCGATTGCAATTGCTAGCAGAACAAACGGGCGAAGCATCGGATGGAAAGATTGGTATTCTGTAGCTGGTTGTGAAAGCGCCTATTTGGCTTTTGACGAAAACAATCCTGAAGTGATTTACGGAGGTTGCTATCAAGGGATCATTGAACAATGGGTGAAGGCGAGCAATGAAGGCAAGCCAATAAAGGAATATCCCGAATTATCCCTGAGCGGAATTCCAAAAGATTTTAAGTATCGATACAATTGGAATGCACCGATTATTGCCTCCCCTCATGATCCATCTACTATCTATCATGCCGGAAACGTGGTATTCAAAACACAAGATGGTGGATTGAATTGGAAAGTAATCAGTCCAGATTTGACTAGAAATGACACCTTACAGCAAGGTCCTGGAGGTCGTCCATATACGAATGAAGCTGCAGGGGGTGAAAACTATAATACGCTAATGTACTTGGTGGAATCACCACATGAGAAAGGTGTGCTATGGGCTGGGTCTGATGACGGATTGGTTCATATCACAAAAAATGATGGTGGAAGTTGGAGCAATGTTACTCCTTCTGGATTGGCTGAAGGAATCATCAACTCTATTGAGGTATCACCGCATGATCCAGCAACTGCCTACATCACAGTGATGCGATACAAGTTCAACGATTTAATGCCACATGCTTTCAAAACGACCAACTATGGTGCTACTTGGACTAAAATAACCAATGGATTTAACGATCCTAATGGATTTGTGAGAGTGATCAGAGAAGATAAAATAGAGAAGGGGTTACTCTATGCAGGAACAGAAACGGGATTATATGTTTCATTCAATGATGGTGCTAACTGGCAACCACTTAAAATGAATTTGCCAATCGTTCCAATTAATGATCTGACGATTAGACAAAATGATTTAGTGGCCGCCACCGCTGGTCGTTCTTTCTGGGTATTGGATGATCTTGGCGCTATTCAGCAATCCAAAGGAGTTTTTAGCAGCAAGATGTCACTCTATCAACCAAAAGACTCTTATCGAATTTTTGGAGGAAGTGGTGAAAGTCCTTACACAGGTCAAAATTTAAAATCGGGTGTAGCATTCGACTATTATCTTTCTGATGAACTTTCTGATAGTGTGAAACTATCTATAGATATACTGGATGGAGATAAAGTGATCAGAAGCTATAGTAATCAAGCAGATAAAGGATATATAGGTTGGGCAGGAGGCCCTCCTAAAGCAGAAATGATCCCAGCTAAGAAAGGACTGAATCGTTTTACTTGGGATTTTGGAAGAGAGACGCTTCCAGCTGTTGACAAGGTTTTCACTTATGGTAACTACAATGGTTCTAGTGTTGGACCTGGTACATATACTATTCGGATGATTTTGAATGAGGATACTTTAACGACAAAAAGCACAGTCTTGGCTAATCCATCCATTGATGCGAGTGCGGAAGATTACGCAGCTCAGCAAACGATGCTTAAATCGATTGAAGGAGCGATAAAGGATATTCATGAAAGCGTGAATACGATGAGATCAGCTAAAGATCAGCTCAATGGATATCAAAAACTATTGAAAGGAAATGAGGAGACGCAAGCACTGACGGATTCTGCTAAAGCTTTGGTGAAGAAGATTGAAACGTGGGAAAACAATTTGATACAACCGAAACAGAAAACCTTTCAGGATGTGATCAATTTCCAAAATCAGTTGAACGCTCAGTTTATGCAACTCAAAGGCTTTGTAGATGTAGCAGATCCACGAATTACCTCAGGAGCCAAAGAACGATTCAATGATTTGAATACTCAATGGCAAGTATTTGCAGATCAACGTAAGCAGCTCATTGACGTGGAATTAGCGGCTTTCAATCAGTTATTTAAAGAACTTGATTTACCAGCTGTGATTTTGAAGTAGAGATAATAGAAGCCTGAATGAGTATATGAATGAGCTATAAACGATTTATAGCTCATTTTTTTACTGTTCTATGTTAAGAATAGCGAAACGTTATTTTCCAACTCGTCATTCTGGCTTTATGCCAGAATCTTTAATGTTAAATTTATTTAGTCTACAAACTGAGAAGCATCTCTTATTTTCTCCGGTAGATATTTCCAATACCTATGAGGAACATGCTGAAGGTGTAGGCGCATGTTCTTTCGCTCTTGTATACAGGTTGCATGAAAGTACCTGGCCCATCCATCTCTAAATACTCTCTCACCTTCGGCTAAAACAGAATCGCTGATTTGATGCGAGGCAACCCACTCAGTATTGTGAAGTGTGATAGTTTTCATTTCTTCCAAATCATAGAAAAGGCCATAGTTTCGATTGGTATCGTAAATAAGCCATTGCTGATCAGCATATCGTTTCTCAAAGTGATTTCCTATGTACGGAATCACATCAAAGTCAGGAGAAATAGTGGCGGCATAAATATCATCCACGGTTTTCTGAAATCGAACAAACGCATGCATCCTGTGAATTTCCCTGCCCATCATCTTATTGATTTGCTTCATTCTTAGAATGGCATCATTTCGGTAATCCATTCCTAGTTTTTTAGCCATAGAAAAAGCCAATCTAGCTACTTCAAAAGCGACATCCTCGGCATCAGTAAATTCAGAGTGAAGTACCTTGATTAGCATCTCAGTCAATCCTCTAGGAGTCTTTTGTTTCAATGCTTTTACTACCCTCCTTGCTTTCTCTTCATCAGTGATGACCGTCATGGGTACATCAAACAATCCCTTTACGTATCTATCCACATTTTGAATGGAAGGCTTATCTATTTTCCTTTCATAGATTTCAAAAATGGCAGTGAAAAATCCTTGTGGGGTTCCATCATATAATAAGATTGCACTCATTAAAACAAATTCATTTGGTTTCCATTTTCTCTATGCACAATAGCAGACTTCACCCGATGCGGATCTCCAGCAATCATGGGCAAGGCTCGTCCCTGTATCTGAATAAAATACTTCGCTCTATTTATGGCCGCTCCCATTTTCTTCACATCTTCTATTCTCACCTTTCCATACCTTCTTGATTTCACAATCATTTGTGCAGTCTTCACTCCAATACCGGGTATGCGTAAAATCAAATCATAAGGTGCTTGGTTAATATCCACAGGAAAGAGATCGGGATTTCTTAAAGCATATGCGAGCTTAGGGTCTATTTCCAAATCAAGTTCTGGATGCTTCTCTGATACTATTTCTGACATATCAAATCCATAAAAACGGAAAAGCCAATCTGCTTGATAAAGTCGGTTTTCCCGCTTGAGCGGAGCAGTGCGGATCGCAGGTAATCGACTGTCATTACTTATAGGAATGTATCCCGAATAATAGACACGTCGTAGTTTCTGTTCCGTATACAAATTAGAAGTCAGTTGAAGGATCTCTAAGTCTCTCTCAGGCGAAGCACCAATGATCATTTGTGTGCTCTGACCCCCAGGAGCAAATGAGCTCACCTTTCTGTACTTCTTACGATCTTCTTTGTATTCATCTATTCTACTAGACAGCCAGTTCATCGGTTTATAAACACTCACATGATCCTTCTCAGGTGCTATTTTCTTCAAGCTTTTTTCCGTTGGAATTTCCAGATTTACACTCAGCCTATCCGCATAGAGCCCTGCCTCTTCCATCACCTCACTACTTGCCCCAGGGATTATTTTCAAGTGTATGTATCCATTAAAGCGATGTTCCGTGCGCAACCTCTTGGCTACACGAATCAAACGCTCATTGGTATAGTCTGCATTCTTGAAAATGCCAGAACTTAGAAAAAGCCCTTCAATATAGTTTCTGCGATAAAAATTGATTGTGAGATCAACCACTTCATCAACAGTGAATGCTGCACGAGTCACGTCATTGCTCTTTCTGCTCACACAATATGCACAATCATAAATACAGTAGTTTGTCAGCAGTATTTTCAATAGTGAGATACATCGTCCATCCTCCGAATAGCTATGGCAAATACCCATTCCAGTCGCATTCCCGAGTCCCTTTCCGGTGTTTTTTCTATTGCTCCCACTCGACGCACACGACACGTCATACTTGGCTGCATCCGCCAATATTTCCAGCTTCTTCTCTACACTCAGTTTCATGTGATTTGTTTGTTTTTTCATGGACACATGGAATTCGCTTTATCGTAATTCTCCAACATTGGGAATTCATAGCCTTTCCTCATTTCATTTTACTAAATTAATTAGTATTACTAATTATCGTATCAAATTATACTAAAATTAATCAGAAGATCCATTCCCCTAATTGGAGAGGGGTAGGGTATTTAGAGAGAATCACCAGCATTTACTGATAAACTATAAGTCTTAGAGATGCTAAGACCAGTTTGGTTCGTGTCTTCTCAAACTCAATTCCATTTGTTGCCAGTTCGTGAAGATATGAACCGATGCTAAATCGAAAGCCTTTTACTATTCAATTTCTGTTTCAATGGAGATTGAAAAGGTGTCGTTTGGCTGAATGATTTTGTAGGTCTCTTTTTGAGTCAAATCGAGCGACTCATCCTCATAATCAGGAAGTCCGAGCCAAGGTTCTATGCAGATATAATCGGCCTTTGGTTTCGACCATAATGCAAGGTGAGGATAGTCTTTAAATCGAACTACGATTCCCTTTTTTTCATTCTTCTTTCTTAGGCGAACCCAATCACATGCTATGTTAGAAAATATCAAGGCATCTTCATTAAACAGCACATCAGATAGTGTAAGTACTCCTTCTTTACTTTCAATTTCACGTATGTTATTCGATAGTAATCCCGATTTACCCAGAGTGCTAGAGGTAAGATTTAGTGAAGTAGGAAATTCAATTGTATAGTCAGATAATTTTGTGTTTTCGTTTAGAGGGCAAGCATAGGCCGTATGTCCACCACAAGCAAAATGCATAGAAGATGAATCTCTGTTTTCAATGTTATAGGTCATTATTAGACGTCTTTCAACAAGCATGAATTCTACCGAAAACGAAAATTGGAAAGGATAATGCTTTAGAGTTTCGGCAGAACTTTCAAGAGTAAAAGCACATTTAGAGACTTCATATTTCTCAAAAATAAGCCGACTATTGTTTCGAATGATTCCATGTTTAGGCATAGAATACTCTTTCCCTTTAAAAGTAATCTTGTCCTCTTTAGCTTTTCCAATGGTAGGAAACAATACAGGTGAACTGCTTCCCCAAATAGAGTTGTCTATTTGCCAGATATACTCCTCATCAGTTGCTTTGTTCATTAGAGAGCGTATTTCTGCTCCATTGGATTCGATAGTGCAAACAAGATGTTCGTTTTCTATGGTGTGCAACATGTTGTTTCAATAATATTCATGATGTATTTTACTATTAGCTTTCATAAATATCAAATTTCTCTGATACCTGCTTCATGAGTTCTGGATCTGAAAAATCATTTTCTGTCATTTTTGAAAGCTTCTCAAGAAAGATATCGAATTCACCATTTTTGAATATGGTAAGCATTTTTCCTCCTTCTATGGATTTTGCTTCATGCCAAACATTGGGCGGAACAGTGATGGTATCTCCCTCTTTTAAGATGATGGTTTCATCATCAAAAATGAGTTCTAGTTCCCCTACTAACATGTAGAAAACCTCCGTCATAACTTTGTGATGATGTCGTGCTAAATGGAAGCCTGGTTTTATGGTGTCTTCTATTAAACATAATTCGCCATTGGTATCTCTTGATGAAAGTTTAATGAAACAGTGATCCTGTGCATAATTGTAATTTTCGCCTTCACCTTTTCTTATGTATTGCTTTGATCTTATGGTCATAATAGCTGCTATTTACTTCTAAACTTCTTTATCATTATTACGAGACAAATTATAAAAACGATAATATAGACAACAGCAATTGCTGGTTTTTCAAACCGGAAAGTCTGAAAATCAAATTCTTTAAAGAGCGCCATACCTAAAATGGTGACGATGACCAGAATAAAAAAATTGGGTGCCTTCTTATTCTCCATATTTTAAAATTAATGATGAGTTCAGCGAATTTATTGCCCACTCAGCCTGTTTTTTCAAAATTTGACTTGGATCGAACTTTTTTGGTTTGAGCTATTAATGAATAATAGTCCATGGTCGAAGAATGTAAACTTGAAAAGTTTTCAGTTGAGAGAGATTAGAATAAACATCACTTTTTAAATTTTCTTAAATGTGACTGTAAATGTGCTTCCTTGATTTTCCTGACTTTCAACACTTATTTGTGCTTTATTAAGTTGAATAAATTCTTGTATCAATATGAGACCCAATCCTGTACCCTTTTCACCAGCTGTACCATCTGTGCTTTTAGATTGTCCTAAAGTAAAAAGAGTATTCATTGTTTCTTTTTTCATACCAACTCCATCGTCCGTAATAGCAATCTCTGTTCCTCCATTAGATAAAGAATAGGCCTTCATACTAACCTTGCCACCTTCATTAGAGAACTTGATTGCGTTGTTGATAAGGTTTCTTAAAATAAATGCAATCTGATTTCTATCACCCGATACGGTCAAGTCTTCATCAATTATTATATCTAGACTTACTGCTTTTTTAGTGGCTACATCTTTATACAAATTATAAATATTTGCCGCGACATCTTTGATGCTCACATCTTCCTCCATGTACTGATATTCATTCATTTGAATGCTTGCCCAAGTGATTAGATTTTCCGCCAATTTGATGGTACTGTCTACTGAGCCACGCAGCTTACCACCCATTTGCTTTATTTGATCTTTAGATAGCGCATCAAAATGATCAAGTAATATCGTAGAGAATGATTGAAGTGAGATCAAAGGGCTTTTGAGATCATGTGCGACGATGCTGAAAAATTTACTTTTTGTGCTATTCAAGATTTCTAAATCGCTATTCTGCGATTCAACGATTTTCTTTTGAACCCTCAATTTTTGATTGAGTCTTATATACTTATATAGAAATAAAAGTATTATCAGAAATAAAAGCGTTATGCCTATTATTAGATTATTTCTGTTTTTTAATCTTTGGGATTGAATGATACTCTCTTTTTCTAACGCTACTTTATCTTTAGTTAGGTCATGGATTTGAATGACTGTATTAATCAAGTCATATCTATTTTTGAATTGCATACTTTCAATAGAGTCATTGACTATTTCATAGGCTTTTAAATATTTTGAAACAGATTGGTTGTCTTCTATTTCTGTTGACAGTTGTATCAGTCCTTGAAAACTATCCTGTAAGTATCTAGATAGATTATGTTTTTTACTAAATCTTGAAGCCTCTATTAAAAAGCTTTCCTGTTGATCAAAATCACCAACAAGTTTGTACAAACTCGCTAATCCAAGCATTGATTCAGCCGCTGCAATTTTCTGCGAATTTTCACCCAACTCATCTGAAATTTTTAGCACTTTTTTAAATTCACTCTCTGCGGCATCAATGTTTTGTTCAGCAAGTTCAATTAAGCCCATTACTTTATAGCAGGAAGATAATACTGACCTATTATCAATGGAATCATTTATTGATATGGCTAATTGAGTCAGTTGGCGACTTTTTTCTAAATCTCCAATGTTATAATAGCTTTCTCCTAAGTTGTGAGAAGTAACACCAATTCGTTCTTTAATACCTAGTCGGCTAAAAATTTCATAAGAAGCCTTGTGATATTTTATTTCTTCTTCCCTTTGTTTGAGTCTTCGATAAGTATGTCCTAACGATATATAACAGTTTGCAATTCCTGTCGAATCTTTGAGTTCTTCAAATATATCAAGAGACCTCTGGAGGTAATCCATGCTGATAAAATAGCTTTCATTAAATGAGTATACTGCAGAAAGTATCCTATAAGCATTGGCAATACCTTGAGGATTATCTAATTCATTTGATAATTGTAAAGCAAGATTTGTGTATTCAAGTGATTTGATGGGATTCACGAAGGCAAAACTTCTTCCTAATACATATAATGTCTCTAGACTGTCTTTTTTATTTAATTCGCCGCTGCTCAATTTCTTCTCAAGGGATGAAATATCCTGAGCGAAACACTGTAGTATTAGCACATGTACTGTTAAGAACAGTAAGAATTTTTTCATACTTTAATTTTGAATAGCTGGCCCAACGGAGAATCTATGTCAATCATTAATTTAATGCGTTTAGACATCATTGTCAAATATGACTAAATGCTCACCTTGTTCGTAGAAATACTGCTTAGCTTGGATTATATTACTACGTGTCTAATATCTATATTGTGTGTTTTAAATCACTTTTATCATGCTCAACACTTTCAGTGAAAAATAGTTTAGTCATGGAAAAACCGATTAGATTAACTGAATATTAATGAATAAGAAGTATATCTATCTTGTCATATCCTTCCTTTCTTTTGGATTATTAGCTGCACAAAATCCTCATATTGATAGCTTGCGTCAAGCACTGCAGTATAGTGATGAGGCGAAAGTCATTGAAATCTATACAGAAATGGCAAATGCTTTTTATCCTGATACCCCTGATTCCATGCTTTGGTACTATCAAAAAGTATTGGAGACACCCGAAGCGACGGTTGCTCAAAAAGCCAACGCACATATAGGACGTGGTACTGCTTACTATGTGATGGGAAGATATGATGATGCTTCTGAAAGTAATCTAACAGCATATGGATTGTATCAATCAATTAATGATCAGTTTGGTATGGCAAGGGGGTATAATGCCCTAGGTCTCAATTTTTCGGTATTGGGTGATAGAGAGAAAGCCTCACGGTATCATTGGAAATCAGTAGCTATAGCCGAGTCTATTAAGGACACCTTAATGTTGGGAAAAAACTATTTGAATCTTTCTGTCAACTACTACAACGTAGCTCCAAAAGACAGTGCTTTGTATTATGCAGAAAAAGCTATTCTAATGTTTTCTGCGGTAGATAATGAAGTCAATTTGGCTATGTCCTATAACCGAATGGCTCTTTCATTATTTGCAGTAGAGGATTATACAAAAGCGATAGAATGGAATTTGCGAGTTCTTGAAGAATTTCCAAATCTAAGCAAATGGGAGGAAGGCTTTACCTATCTTATTTTGGCTCAAAACTATCAGGGGCTTGACGATTTAAATAAGAGTATCAGTTTTGGGTTAAAAGCATATGCAACTACTAAGCCTTTGGAAGCGGCCTGGGATTTGCAACAAATCACCCAAATTTTAGCAGAAGGATATGAGTTAAAGGGGGAATTTAAAAAAGCACTGAGGTACCAAAAAGAGTATAAGGCTTATAGCGACTCCCTATTCAATGAGGAAAGTGAAATTAGAATCAATTCGTTATTGCTTAAGCAACAAGAGCTGGAAAACGTACAATTATCGCAGGAAAATAAATTAAAAGAAGAAGAGTTGATGATAAAAAATCAACAGCTGATTATTGTTCTTGGTGGCATTTTTGGACTTTGTATTTTCCTACTTTATGTTTTTAGAAATAGCAGAAAACGTAGAAAGCTTTACAATGAACTCTTAGCAGCTCATGACACGAAAGACAAGTTCTTCTCAATTATTGCGCATGATTTACGATCTCCATTTAACTCTTTACTGGGTTTCCTTACTATTCTTTATAATAATGTAGATTCTTGGTCTAAAGAAGAAGTTCAAAAATTTTCTAAGCAGTTGCTTGATTCTTCTAGAAACGTAGACAAACTATTGGAAAATTTGTTGGAATGGTCGCGCTTGCAGGCAGGTGCTCTTGAGATAAATCGTCAACCAATTTTAGTGAAAGAAGTAGTGGAAGAAAACAAGAAACTGCTAGAGCAAACTGCAAAAAACAAAGGAATTGAAATTATAATAACGCCTGCAAAAGAGCTGAATGAGGATTCTTTGAAAGTGCTTGCAGATGGTAATATGCTAAGCACCATCTTGAGAAATTTGATAAATAATGCTATCAAATTTTCCGAGAAAGGAAGTAAAATAAAGATATCAATCCAGCCTCATTCTAATACCCAATTTTTGAGGTTTAACGTTGCTGATCAAGGTATTGGGATTAAACCTGAGGTGCTCTCTAATTTGTTCGATATCAATAAAAAAACCTCTCAATTAGGCACGCAGCAAGAAAAAGGAACGGGCTTAGGTCTCACTCTTTGTAAAGAATTTGTGGAATTACATGAGGGTAAAATCTGGGTTGAGCATAGCTCTGAAGGTGGGACTATATTTAGTTTTACTATGCCTTTGGCTAGTTAGAGTTAGTCGACACAATCTTCAAGTCATTGTAATCATCATCCAACCTCTACTTATGAGGAGCTAACCAGTAGCTAAATACTTATTTCATTAATTTCACGAAATGACTTCAAGCGCATCTCAAACCATGCCTGTGGGCAAACAGGAAATAGTGGTTCTGGGAGCGAGAGCCAACAACCTCCAAAACATTTCATTAAGCATTCCGCATAACAAATTAATTGTAGTGACGGGAATATCTGGATCAGGTAAATCGAGCTTGGTGTTTGATATTATTGCAAAAGAAGGTCAGCGCAGGTATTTTGAAACACTTCCCTCGTTTGCTCGGCAGTTCATGGGAAAACTGAGCCGTCCGGATGTAGATGAAATTGAAGGACTTTCCCCAGTCATCGCCATTGGGCAGCAGAACACAGGAATGCATGCCCGCTCTACTGTAGGAACCATGTCGGACATCTATGACTTGTTGCGGTTGTTGTTTGCGAGAACAGGAACGGCACATAAAAATATTGCCCTTTCTCGTGCACTCTTTTCATTCAATTCGGAAGTCGGGAAGTGTATGCATTGCCATGGTATTGGCAAAGAGGAACAAATAGATATCAAACGTCTCATCGCATTTCCAGGAAAGTCAATTAAGGAAGGAGCATTGGCGCCAACATTGCCCAATGGTTATATCATGTACTCACAAGTAACCATTGATGTCCTGAATCAAGTATGTGAAGCTGAAGGTTTTAATGTGGAGATCTCATGGAATGAATTGACAGATCAGCAACGTAACGTGATTTTGTATGGAAGTGAAAAGATCAAAGTGCCGTTTGGAAAACACAGCCTTGAATCACGGTTGAAGTGGACGGGAATCAAGGCCAAACCCCGCGAAGAAGGCTATTACAAAGGAATGATTCCGATCATGTCAGATATTCTTCGAAGAGATCGAAATGCGAATATTCTCAAATATGTGCATTCGGTGACGTGTCAAGCGTGTAATGGTACGCGCTTGAATGGTGGTGCGTTAAGTGTTCGTGTTCAAGGAAAATCAATCGCAGAATTGGTTGCCTTGGAATTGAACGAACTCAAATCGTGGATTCAGTCAAACACTTGGGGAGTTGTGGCAAAGGAAATCATCCATAAAATTGTATCTCATGTCGATGTACTAGAGGACTTGGGTGTCGGTCATTTGACCTTAGATCGCTCCTCAAAATCGCTTAGTTCCAGTGAGATTCAGCGTATTCGAGTGGCCAATCAAATGCTAGTTCCACTCAGTGATGTGCTGTACATTTTCGATGAGCCTTCCATAGGATTACATCGAGAAGAGAACGAACGGATGATTCATCATTTTAGACAACTCGTTAACAAAGGAAATACGGTGATTGTCGTGGAGCATGACCTGGATACCATTACCAGCGCGGATCATATCATCGAGATTGGCCCAAAAGCGGGAGTCAATGGAGGACAACTCATTTTTAATGGTTCGTTTTCCGCATTTACTGAGCAAGATGAATTGAAAGAGATCAGTCCAACCTACAAAGCAATTAAAAATATTGCTGTAAAAGCTCGATCATCAGCAAAAGCAGAAAGTAGTTCGATTCGGCTTATCGGATGTCAAGAACGAAATTTGAAAAACATTAACGTAGAATTCCAACTTGGGAACCTCAATGTGGTAAGTGGGAGGTCGGGAGTAGGGAAATCAAGTTTAGTGAAAGGGACTTTACTCAAAGTGGTCCAGCAGCATTTAGGAATTGAGGTGGATATATCTGATAAGTTGACGGGCTGTGAAAATATTGACGCGATTAATAAACTGGTCTTCATCAATCATTCACCGATTGGAAAAACACCGCGCAGTAACCCCGCAACTTATTTGGGACTGTCAGACCATATTCGCGATCTCTACGCTAGCCTGCCCGAATCAAAAGCAAAAGGATTCACCAATTCTGGCTTTTCATTCAATAATAAAGGCGGGAGGTGTGAAACGTGTCAAGGCGCTTGCAAAACCCAGATGGGCATGCACTTTTTTGCTAATGTTGATTTGGTGTGTGGCACTTGCA
>CAYGTD010000050.1:0-16116 GCA_964352725.1 uncultured Roseivirgaceae bacterium | reverse complement strand
ATCCAAATGTAAAAAGCCGTGCATGTTTTAAGCCTGGATCGGACCGCAGAAAACCTCATAAATAACATTAAAATGTCTGTGGTTGCCCAAGATTTAATCAACATCCTTGCAAAATCAGCAAAAGCACAAGAGTTGATGGAAACTGCTACATATGTTTTCGTAATGGATAAAAAGTTTTTATTGACTATTACGCGTGTCCCTTTAGAAGTGAAGGAGGAAGTTTCTGAAGAAATTGCTGAGAACACTGATACTGCTGAAAGCGTAGAGGCAACAACGATTGAAACTCCCGCTGAGAATGTGACAGAAGAAAAAATTAAAGAAGTAAAAAAGGCTCCTAAAGCTGCTTCTAAACCAAAAGCTGAGAAAGAAAAAGTTAGCTAGTTAACACTTCATTAAAAAAATGTAAGATCATCCGACTTGGATGATCTTTTTTTTGTGTTTTAGAATTCACCTTTATCATTTCAACATTGCTCTTATGAATCCAATTTCGATAGCCATACATGGAGGAGCTGGAACACTCCTCAAAAGTACGATCACACCTGAAAAAGAAGCACAGTACAAATCTGCGCTGCAAAAAGCGATGGATGCAGGTTACGAGCTTCTCTCAAAAGGATCATCAGCAGTAGATGCTGTCGAAAAAGCGGTAACTGAATTGGAAAACAGCCCGCTTTTCAATGCTGGTAAAGGTTCTGTATTTACGGCAGAAGGGACACATGAGATGGATGCCTCTATTATGGATGGACGTTCACTAGAAGCAGGTGCTGCCGCGTTGATTACGGGTGTAAAAAATCCTATTCAACTTGCTCGTTTGATAATGGACAAATCAGGACACGTGTTTCTTTCGGGACAAGGAGCGGAGACATTTGCTAAATCTCAAAATTGTGCCTTCGAAAACCCCGAATACTTTCATGATGATTTTCGATACAAGCAGTGGCAAGAGATGAAGGGATCCGACCAATTCCAACTAGACCACTCTGTGAATAAGGAACACAAGTTTGGAACCGTAGGTGCTGTAGCCTTAGATGATCAAGGAAATGTGGCAGCCGCTACGTCTACCGGAGGTATGACCAACAAGCAGTTTGGTCGTATTGGAGATAGTCCGATGATTGGAGCTGGAAACTATGCAAATAATGATACTTGCGCTGTTTCATGTACAGGAAGCGGCGAGTTTTTTATCCGTGGAGTAGTCGCTTACGATGTTTCCTGCTTAATGGAATATAAAGGATTAAGTCTAGCGGAAGCTTGTCATGAGGTAGTTCAAAATCGGCTTATGAAAATAGGTGGCGATGGAGGATTAATAGCCATTGATGCGGCCGGCAATATTTGTCTGGAATTCAATACGGAAGGGATGTATCGAGGTAAACGCAATGCAAAAGGCATCAATCAAGTTGAGATTTACAAATAGTACTTATACGAAGGATTCTTTAATTGGCAACACCTTTATGTCTCGATCATTCAAGGTAAAATGGTCGCCATTCGCAAGAAGATGCGTAGTAAGATTAGACAAAGACATAGGGGTACCTTCCTTTAGATCTTTATGAGCATTGTGTTTAAGATTGCTGGCATCAAAAACTACAACCATTCCAGAACCAATCACCTTGAATTCACACCCTTTCTTAATAACCACTCCTGTATCTTCAGCTAAGCCAATTCCAAGCAAATCGGGATGAATAGCCACTGCTTCGGCTAACCGACCAAAGCGTCCTCGTCTGATAAAATGTGTATCAATTATAACTTCAGGTAGAAGAGAGAGTCCTTTACTCATCAAAACTGCCCCTTTTATCATGGCCTCTTTGCTGCTCCCCCCAGCTATCATTTCATTCGCCATAGCCATGGCTCCTGCACTTGTCCCAGCAAAAACAAATGGCTCGTTTTCTAATTTCCTCACCATCATCATATGTAAGGAAGTGCCTCCAATGATAGTAGAAATCCGGGACTGATCACCTCCTGAAAACATTACACAATTGGCTTCTTCCATCTGTTTTAAATACTCCTTATTCTCACATTGTTGAGGGTCTTTGATATTCAATACAGTTACATTGGAACAGCCCAATTTCTCAAAAGCCTCTAAATAAATTTGCCCTACCTTTCTAGGGATGCTCGAAGCAGTTGGAATAACGATGATTTTTGCATCAACACCTCCACTTTCTCTCACTACGTGAGACAGAATACCTTCACTAATAAAATCAAGTCCAGTATACTCACTTTTTCCTTTGTCTTCGTTTCCCCCAATTGGTATCAATATGCCCTTCACTTCCTTATATTATTTTGCTTTTATCAAAATTCTTTTTTGTACAGACAAAATTGCTCTTTAATTCTTATTAAAAAATCTATATTTAAGATTATTCATTTCTCATTTTAACAACACATAACAATTCTTTCTATGATTATTCGCGAGATACGTGCCATGAGAGGTCCGAATTATTGGTCAATTAATAGACATAAATTAATTGTGATGGTTTTGGACATTGAGGATTTAGAAAAAAGACCAACCAATACGATCGATGGTTTTTTAGAACGACTCACGACACTTTTTCCTACGATGCAATCACACAGATGCTCCGTAGGAACGGAGGGTGGTTTTTTTCAGCGAGTAGAAGAAGGTACTTGGATGGGGCACGTAATCGAACACATAGCACTCGAACTCCAAACGTTGGCAGGTATGGACGTAGGATTCGGACGAACTAGAGGATATGGAGAAGAAGGTGTATACAATGTCGTCTTTGCCTATATGGAAGAAGAAGTAGGAAAGTATACAGCAAAAGCATCTGTTCGAATTGCAGAGGCATTAGTAGAAGGAAAAGATTATTCCTTGGATGCAGACATCCAGGAAATGAGGGAACTTCGAGAAAAGGTTCGAATGGGTCCAAGTACAGCATCTCTTATTGAAGAAGCAGAAAGCAGGGGCATTCCCTGGATTAGACTGAACAAATATTCCTTGTGTCAATTAGGGTATGGAATCAATCAAAAGAAAATTCAAGCTACTGTTACTAGTCAAACAAGTAATATCGGAGTAGATATTGCCTGCGATAAGGAAGACACTAAATTTCTTTTGGAACAAGCAGAGGTCCCTGTTCCAAAAGGTGAAATTATCAGAACGGAAGAAGGACTGAAAAGTGCAGTCGCGTACGTAAGTTACCCTTTGGTGATTAAACCTATCAATGGCAATCATGGCAGAGGCATTACTACCAATATTTTGAATTGGGAAGATGCCCGAGTGGCATTCGCAGCAGCTAAGAATGTGTCAAAATCTATCATCGTAGAAAAGTACATCACTGGAGATGATTATCGATTACTAGTCATTAATTACAAGTTAGTAGCTGCCGCAAAACGAACTCCTGCGCATGTGGTGGGTGATGGAAAATCCACAATTCAAGAATTAGTCGATGAAGTGAATAGTGATCCAAGAAGAGGCTATGGACATGAGGAAGTGCTTACCATGATTGATTTGAACGATCTTACCATGAGCATCCTTGAAGAACATGGAAAGACCCTAAATTCTGTTTTGAAAAAAGGAGAAATCTTCAACTTGAAAGATACAGCCAACCTAAGCACGGGAGGAACAGCGGAAGACGTCACAGATATTGTGCATCCCTATAATATTTTCATGGCAGAGCGTATTGCAAGAATTATTGACTTGGATATCTGCGGAATTGATATCATGACTACTGATATTGGAAAACCATTACCAGATACTGGTGGTGCAGTTATTGAGGTAAATGCTGGACCTGGATTCAGAATGCATATCGCACCGGCCAAAGGTCTGCCTAGAAATGTAGCAGGACATGTTATGGACATGTTATATCCTCCAGGGTCCACTTCAAGAATACCTATTGTGGCTGTTGCTGGTACCAATGGCAAGACAACAACTACCCGATTAATAGCTCATATAGCGCGAATGAAAGGTTATAAAGTAGGCTACACTACGACAGATGGGGTCTATATTCAAAACAGATTACTGATGTCTGGTGACTGTACAGGACCTGCAAGTGCTGAGTTTGTGCTAAAGGATCCCACTGTTGATTTTGCTGTATTAGAATCAGCTAGGGGCGGATTATTACGAGCCGGTTTAGGCTTTAAAAATTGCGATATTGGAATTGTGACCAATGTCTCAGCTGATCATTTGGGTTTGAAAGGTATTCATACTATTGAGCAACTAGCAAGAGTCAAAGGAGTAGTCCCTGAAACTGTCTTCCCCGATGGTTATGCCATTTTAAATGCGGATGATGATCTCGTTTACGATATGCGAAAAGGCATTAAATCCAAATTAGCTCTTTTCTCCTTGGATGAAAATAATCCTAGAATTAAAAGACATGCCAAGTCGGGTGGTTTATCTGCTGTTTATGAAAATGGATTTATTACCATCTGCAAAGGGGAATGGAAAATGCGTGTTACAAAAGCGATTAATGTACCGCTAACTATAGACGGCACAGCTTTATTTATGATCCAAAATGTATTGCCAGCAGTGTTAGCTGGATATATCAGGGATTTTTCAATAGAGGATATCAAAACCTCCTTGGAATCATTTATTCCATCACCAGCTCAAACACCTGGACGATTAAATTTATTCCGATTCAATGAATTCAATGTGCTGTTAGATTATGCTCACAACCCTGCTGGGCTTAGAGCATTACAACAAGTTGTGGAGAAAATGGATGGTGCGCCTAAGATAGGAATGATTGCTGGAATTGGAGATAGAAGACCAGAGGACAATCATGAAATTGGAATGGTTTCGGCCGAGATGTTTGATGAGATCATTATCCGCCAAGACAAGCATCTCAGAGGAAAAACGGAAGAAGAATTAATTGAGATGATACACAATGGCATAAAGAGTGTGAAACCTGATATGAAGGTGACCATTATCAAATCAGAACATGAAGCGATTACTCATGCGATTACCAACGCTACTAAAGGCTCTCTATTAGTTTTTTGTAGCGATGTAGTACCTGATGCATTAAACTTAGTGATGGAATTCAAAGAAGCTGAAACGAAGAAACTATACGAGGAGTAAAATTGACTTGCTCACCTATTTCAACAGAACTAATCTCACTTTGCAATGAAGAAACATTAAATTCTGACTTGACTTTATTCAAAATATCTCTAAAGCAATAAAAACGATGTATTTGCTATCCCTATTTATATTTTTCCCACCAGGCACCTAACTGCTCAGAAGAAGGGACGAATACAGTCTCACCAATCTCTGGAGTAAATAGTTGAATGTTTTCTTGCTCTGCCTTTTTCGTTAATCGATTGACAGACTCTTTCCATGTATGTAGCGACAAATCAAATTTCCCCCAATGTATTGGCATCAACAAGCCTCCCTTCACATCCAAATGAGCTTGTGCAGTTTGTTCTGGAAACATATGAATTTCACTCCAATCTTCGTTGTATGCACCACATTCCATGAAAGTCAAGTCGAAAGGTCCGTACTTCTCTCCTATTTCCTTGAATCCTGGGAAGTACCCACTATCACCACTGAAATAGACTCTTTGGGTCTTCCCAATGATGACCCATGAACCCCAAAGTGTACTAAAACGATTCGTCATGCTTCTGCCAGAAAAATGTCTAGTTGGTGTGAGTGCCAGTTTTAGTCCCTTGAATTCAACCTCATCCCACCAGTTAAACTCACTAATATTTTCAGCAGCAACACCCCATTTCTCAAAGTGAGCTCCCATTCCCAAAGGCATATAAAAATGCTTGATCTGATCTTTCAAAGCAACTATCGTTGGGTAATCCAAATGATCATAATGATCATGCGACATGATGACTAAATCAACTTTCGGGAGTTCCTCAATAGTTAAATAGTGATCGTATTTAAACCGCTTTGGACCCATGAAGGAAAACATGGAAGCTCGCTCTCCTACCATAACAGGATCTGTTAGAATGGTAACCCCATCAATTTTAATTAGCAAAGAAGAATGACCCATCCAAGAAACTGCAATAGTATCTGCCCCAATTTTCTCAAAATCATGTTGATTAAATGGCTGAGTTTTGATTGTCTCAACAGGCTCTCTTCCGGTCTTATCTGCAAAAAGCATTTTTCGCATTACTCCAAGCATTTTACCAAATGACATATCTGTATTGGTTTCCACAGTGTTTTCAAAAATTCCTTCTTTGAAATTATCTGCTAGGCTCATTCGCTCAAGTCTCTCACCTGAAGGATTACTTCCAATTTGAGGCGCGGTTTTAAAAAAAATAAATATTCCTGCAGTTACCAAGAGTACAATAGAGATGATAGCCACCATAATACGTTTGAAAAGTTTCATGTGTAAAATGTTTTTTAATAAGCAGACATAGAATGCACAAGATCATTTTTATCAGTTCCCAGTTGAGGATTAAAATGACTCATTTAATAATACTTGGTAAGTTAAAAACAATTTTTATATTTGTAAGTGATTACTCACTTTTATGACGGATAAGCAAGAAAGAATTTTACATGCTGCCTTAGAACTCTTTGCAAAAGAAGGATATCGGTCCACTTCTACTAGTAAAGTAGCAAAACTAGCAGGAGTATCAGAAGGATTGATTTTTCGGCATTTCACAAATAAAGAGGGGTTGCTAGAGTCCATTGTTCAACTTGGAGAAGAGCAAGCCAAATTACTTTTCGCCGATGTAGTGATGGAGCCTGACCCAAAAGAGGTTCTTCGCAAATACATTGATATTATTGTAAAAACGAGTCATAATGAAGAGGCAATGAATTTTTGGAAGCTTCAGTTTAAAATAAAGTGGGAGTTAGAAATGTACGGAGAGCATAAGTTAAAGGCATTAGAAGAAGTGTTGATTAAAGCTTTTACTGATCTTAGATACTTGAACCCGTCTAAGGAAGCTACCCTACTTTTAACGATGATGGATGGATTGGCAACCAGATTTATTCTACAGAGAAATTTTGACTTAGCTGGCGCCATTGAATTTTTAAAGGCTAAATACAAACTCTAAAAAAAGTATTAATAATAAATAAGTGATTACTCACTTAAAATATAAATATTATGAAAACAAATAAAACAGCTCTAATTACTGGAGCCTCTTCTGGAATCGGAAAAGAATTGGCACACATTCATGCAAAGCAAGGGGGAAACCTTGTCGTCGTTGCTAGAAGCGAAAGTAAGCTTAACGAACTGAAAGAAGAATTAGAAAAAGCATACGAAGTAACTGTCTTGGTAATAGCTAAAGATCTATCCCATTTTAATGCCGCTGAAGAGGTTTACAAGGAAGTAAAAAAGCAAAAAATAGAAGTTGACTATCTGATCAACAATGCTGGTTTTGGAGGAGTTGGTAAGTTTAATGAAAGGAAATTACAAGAAGATTTGAACATGATCAGTTTGAATGTTTCAACACTGACTGCTCTTACACATTTTTTTCTACAAGATTTTGTAAAGAAAAACGAAGGTAAAATCCTCAATGTATCTTCAACAGCAAGCCTTTTACCTGGTCCATTGCAGGCTGTATATTATGCTACTAAAGCGTATGTCACTTCTTTTAGCAATGCGCTTAGTGAAGAACTTCATGATACCAATATTACAGTGACTAATCTCATGCCAGGTGCTACTGAAACAGACTTTGGTAAAGTATCTGGCATGGATAAGACAGATCTTTTCAAAAACACAGCAAGTGCGGAGAGTGTAGCTAGAGATGGATATGATGCAATGTTGAAAGGAAAGCTTGATGTTATATCTGGCTTAAGTACTTCTCAAAAAATTATGATGTCTTTGGTGCCATTTACTCCTAAAAAGATGCTTTTAAGCCAAATTAGGAAAATGCAAGAAGTGAAGGATTAATGATTAGTTGATTTTATTCTATAATTCTGATGATCAGAAAAGAGTTAGCTCCTGGATTCGATTGAATAACTATTTTATATTGATCTCCTTCTGTGATAGATATACTTGGTTTATTCGAGTACAATGATATCTTATCATTTTTATTGAGGTAAGCATTAAATCCGAAGCTTTGCTTTTCAAGATTTAATAAGGTAGCCTCAACTTCTACTCTATTCTGTTTAGTGCTTGTCTTTGTCACTTCTACAAAGATCAGTGCCTCGTCTGGGTTTAGCTTTATATCATCTGTTTGAATAGCCATATCGGTTAGCACTTTTTGTGTATTTGTTTCTTTCTTGGCTTTGCAGCTGAATATAAAAAAAAGCAAAAAAAATAATTGCGCAGATCTGTTTATACCTTTCATAAGTACTCTTTGTAGAATGAGTTAATTAATCTACAAAAAAAAAAGATATTACTATCATTTTGAGTGCATCCATTTTCAAACTTGATTTTTGTTTAGTGCAATAACAGAACAGACTAAGTATGAAAATGAACATTTCAATTCAGTTTCCATCTGCGATCATTCAACTTCTTTTAGAACAGTCACTATTCATTTTTCGTAGATTTGATTTGTGTCGGAAAATCATAGAGCTTTTTTTCTAGTTCCTCCAGAAGTTCACTTACTAGATATGAGTGGACCTGCTCATATTTTTTATGAGGCCAAAAGCTATGGCGCTCCAATTGATCTGTTTTTTCTCACCCTGAACAAAACAGAGGCACTCTCAAGTGCCGGACTTCATTTAAGTCAGCTTGAGAAATACGATTCTCATGTACTCGGACCTAATGACTGGTTTTTTATACCTGGAGTAGAAGCCTATTTGCTTCATGACCCTTCCTTTGAAGCATCAAATGTTCTTTTTTCCGAGTGGCTACATCTACAGTATGAAAATGGCGCGAAGATATGCTCCGTTTGCACGGGTGCTTATCTCCTTGCAAATTCGGGATTATTAGAAGGGAGAAATTGCACGACACATTGGAAATACTTGGAAGATTTCCGAACTAGATTTCCGAAAGTTGGTCTCATCACTGATCGCCTTTTTGTAGAAGATCAACGCATCTATACCAGTGCAGGTGTCTCGTCTGGAATAGACTTGGCTCTTTACCTTTTGGAAGAAGAATTTGGACCAATCTTCGCTACAAAGGTTGCCAAAGAGGTAGTCGTTTATTTACGTCGAACGGAAGATGATCCTCAATTGAGCGTTTTTCTTCAATACCGCAATCATTTGGACCAGCGAGTGCATCTCGTGCAAGACAACCTTGCTCAGCACCTTGAGAAGAAACTAACCATTGAAGAGTTGGCAGAAGAGGTGAACATGAGTCCCAGAAATCTTACTCGTCTTTTCAAAAAAACAACAGGCATTACCATTGGCGACTACCTCGATAAACTAAGGGTAGAACGGGCCGTTCAGCTCCTTTCCGAAGGGAATAAAGTGGATTCGGTCAGTCTGTCTTGTGGACTGCAGAGTTCCAATCAGTTGAGGTCACTACTTAAAAAATACAGCCATGCACTTCCGCATGAGCTTCAAAATTTAAAGTAGGTGCTTAAATTTCATAATTAAGTCACTCGCTTTCAGTTGTCCTAATCCTGCGCACAGTTGTCCTTTCAGATGACTGTATGCCTGCATAGCTTTGAATTAATCAAAATTCAACTGAAATGAAAAAGACTATTTACGCTTTACTTTTTGCCTACTCGATTGCATTCGCAGGTCAATCTCAGCATACGGTTCCCGAAACTTCTATTTACATCTGTCCCCCATGCGATAGCCACTGCGATGAATTAGAACACACCAAACCAGGAGTATGTACCCATTGCAACATGCCTTTAGTGAAAAAAGATGATGTAAAAACCATCGCCTTCTATCTTCAGAATGGTGTAGAAGTACTTGATTTTGCTGGTCCGTTAGAAGTATTTTCATATGCCGGCTATGAAGTATTTACTGTGTCAAAAACAAAAGATCAAATTATCTCTCAAGGAGTTCTTAGGGTGACTCCCGATTACAGTATTGATGATGCGCCAAAAGCGGATATTATAGCATTCTTCGGAGGTAACTCTACCATCGCTTCCTCTGATAAGAAAGTGATCAAATGGGTCAAAAATCAAGATAGCATTCAATACCATTTCTCCGTTTGTACAGGCGCTTTCATTTTAGCAGAGGCTGGTGTATTGGATGGTAAAACAGCAACTACTTTTCATAATGCACTCGATAACCTAAAGGATAACTATCCTGAGATTGATGTAAAGTACAATGCGCGTTTTGTGGACAATGGAAACGTAATTACTACCGCTGGAATATCAGCAGGAATAGATGGGGCACTCCATTTAGTGGCAAAACTTCAAGGGCTGAATGCTGCAAAACGAACAGCATTCTACATGGAATATGACAACTGGGTACCCGGAAATGGATTGATTCTTTCAGAAGACGATCCTTATAGAGAGAAGATCTCCAAAAAGCAACTGCAAGAGTATGTAGGTAAGTATGAATACAAGGAGCAAAGTGAATTTGATTTGATAATGGAAGATGGTGAACTCAAAGCTTCTATAAACAATCAATTTTATCCCATCTACTTTGAAGATACCGACACTTTTACAGATGTAAGCAATGAGCCAGTATTCTTTGAAAGGGACGAGCAAGGTGAGATTGTAGGCTATCGAATAGAATCTAATGGAGAGCTTTATAAAAAAATAAAGTAATTGATAAATGCACTTTTTGAATAAGCTCGTAGGTTGATCTTTTACAAAATAAAAATTTAAGACAAAATATGAAAACGAGCTGTTGGGATTGCTTTCACAACTCTAAGAAAATTATACTAGAAATAGCTCTTTTTAAGATAATTCCAAAAAAAGAGAGTGCCTTTTTAGACACTCTCTTTGCAATCATCCATAGTAGGGTGAAAGCTGCCTTAGATCATTACTATTACTTCTTAATAAATTTCTTAATTACCGAAGATGTTTCATTTTTCACTCGTATAAAGTAAAGACCATTTGAAAGTGACTCTACATTCAATTTGAATCCATTTTCTATCTCAGATGATTTCAAGGTATAGGAATGTCCTATTGCATCAAATACCTCCAACGAATTGATCTTATTGGGCGATGTGATCTCCATCCATTCTTTACTTGGATTTGGATAAACAGACACGATAACTTCTTTATCAAGGCTCAACGGACAAGCATCCAGTGTAAAACTCTGCTGCTCGGGTGTGGCCCTTCCTTCTGAATCTAGTCCTTCTACAAAATACTGAGCACCACCATCCAAATCAACTGATGTTTTTCCGCTAGCAATCTCGTTACCTTCTGCATCAAACCAATTGTATGAAACAGCACCAAGTCCTTCCACAGTATAGCGTCCATTTATACATCCATCTGATGATGTTGTAGAGATTTCAACGTCATAAGCTGTAAATTCCACAGTCAGTATTACATCATCAGAAACAGAAGCTCCTTCTAAATCTGTAGCTTTTAAAGTAAATGTATATTCACCTATGTCCTCATATTTGGGAGTTCCAGATAATACATTATCAGAAATAGTGACCCAACCTGGTACATTTTCAAAAGTGAAGGTGAGTTCATCATCCACATCCACATCCTTAAAAGATGTAGTAGGAAATGAAAAATTCCACTCATTTTCTTGAAAAACCGTAATATCAGCTGTCGCACTCACTAATTCTGGCGCATCATTTACGTTGGTGACTGCTATTTCATAATTAGCTATAGCTGTACCTCCATCGCCATCACTCGCACTAATGGAAAAGGAAACCTGCCCTACTGCACGATTGGTCGGAGTTCCTGATAGCAAATTTCCTGACCTTGAAGTCCAATCAGGTTTCTGCACTACTGTGTAAGTAAGGACATCACTTTCAATATCAGAAAACAACGTGCTCAAATCCAACTGGTACTCTGAATCTTCCGTCGCATCATCAATATCCGTTACAACCAGTACTGGTTCATCATTTAGCGATTGTATGGAAAGATCAACATTGGTAGATACCTCACTACTTCCATCCGATACTTCCACGGTAATCAAAACGTTCCCAAACGCATTTTCCTGAGGGACTATACTTAGACCAAATCCGCCATTTTGAACTGTCGTTGAAATAGATGCATCTTCCACTAATGATTGATTGCTTGATGTAGCGCTAATCGTTAGCTCTCCTATGGTATTATCAACATCTGTTACTGGAATGAAGATATTACTAATAGTCTCATCTTCATTAGTAGTTTGTTTTGCAATAGCATTCAATTCTGGCGGATCATTCACTGCAGTAACTGATAAACTGAAATCGTCATATTGAGAAACGCCACCAGTCTCCCCTATTAAAAATAGCGATTCACTTCCTGAAAATTCATCTGCAGACTCAAAAGTGATAATACCAGCAGAACTTATGGTAGCGTTTATCGCATTGGCGCCAATTAATTCATAAGTGAATACTGCATTTTCATTATTCGCATCAACAAAAACATTGCTAACATCCAACTCAAATGTTCCAAAATCTTCCTCCAACTCTACATTCTGTACAGGATTTGCCACTGTAATCTCTGGGCTGTTTGTCAACGGAATAAATACAACCAATTGTGAAACACTAAGACTTCCATCACTGGCCGTGATAGTTACATCTTCTGAAGTATTGAAATTATCTGTTGTAGATACGGTCATCGTTGATCCTGCAAAACTCAATTCAACCTCTGTATTTCCACTGGCAGAGAATGTCAAATCCTGATTATCAACATCTTTAAAAAATTTGCTTAAATCAAGATTGTAATCCGGTAATCCATCTAAAATCCTCTGAGTACCAATATTCTTAGTAATCTTAGGAGCGTCGTTCACTGGTGTCACGATTAGTTCAAACTCAACAGGAGCAGATTTAGAGGTTGATAGACCAAGTCGATCATCAGCAACTACTGATATGGTAAAGCTCCCATTTACGTTTGCTTTTGGTGAGATTACCATGTCATTTCCATTTATGCTAATGTCCAATGCGGAAGGATCGCTTCCATTCGCAGTAAAACTAAATACTCCAATAGCTGCGTCAGGATCTGTTGCAGAGAGGACAAGATTCAATGCATTATCCTCATTGATTGTCTTATTGGATATCGCTTTCACAACCGGGGGATCATTCACCGGTAAAACCTCTACATTAAACCGCTTAAAAGCCACAAATTTTTCTTGCGAATTCAATTCTGTTGCCACTACGTTGATAGACACTATTCCACTATAATTAAGCCCGGGCGTTACTGTTATTTGTCCGTTACTGTAACTAGCTTCTACTGCAGTTGACTGGTTTGACTCCACTAGAACATCTACCTCATTATCAGGATCGTTTATGGAAACATCAATGGTAATAGGTTGTTCCTCATTTGTTATTCTATTCCCAATGTTTCCAATTTTTGGCTGATCGTTTACATCAACAATCTGAATAGTAAATGAAGCAGTATCAAACTCATCTCTTTCTGGATTGAAAACTCGAAACTCTATTTCGTCGGTACTTCCTACTTCTTTGGTAGAAGTATAGGACATGACCCAAGTTTGAGTGAAATCATCTGTTTTAGAAATGGTAGGAGAATTAATAGAGCCATCATTGCCATCTCGAATAATTTCTAATGTTGTTTCTGAAACGTCAAAATCGCCCAGCTCAACCGCCACCATGTTCAATTCTACTGTTTTATTTTCTGCGACAGTCCTATTACTTCCGAAAGCAAAAAATGCTCCGTCTTCTGAATCTTCTATTCTGCCACCTGCTGAATTATTGATCACATAAGACTCAAAGTCTGAATTACCTCCATCTGTAGTAAGTAATGCCGTGACAAAAACCTGATCTCCATCAAACAAATACGGATCATTTGAACTATTTACAGCAACATTCAATGAGTAAACCCCATCCGTTACAGAAAGTGATTCTATATCAATTGTTTGATCCGTCAATGTCCTAAAAACAGGATTGGTTGGATCAGACAGATCATAGTAGCTAAGCAGTGCAGTATAGCTCTCGTTCGGTACATTATCAGTCCAGCTAAGGGTTATACTAGAGCTACCGTCAAAATCAAAACCAGAAATGTTATGAACCTCGTCTTCGAACCGGAACGAAAATAGATATGAAGCTAAAGCTGATGCTCTACCTGAACCTATTTCTCGCACCTTAAAAAGGACACTATCGCTATAAATTCTATTTGCAACTAAATCACTATTAGGAGTGAATACATAATCGCTTCCTGTTCCACTAACCAAAGTAATAGATCCATTAGATGGTTCGGACTCTATGATGAACTCAATGGCATCTCCCTCAGGATCAAATCCTTCTAAGCGAATGGCCTCATTGGTTTCAAGAAAAACCTCAGAGGGCGGCACAATTGCCACAGGTGGATTATTATTCCCGATGGATCGCTCTTGAGTAACAAATCCAATAGAGCCTGTCCAAATCTGAGAAGCATCTCCGATGATGGTCATAGCTGCAGGCTGACCTACAGTTACAAAATTCACCTGATCACCAGAGAACCAACGACCGCCGAAAGGAGCAACGCTCCGCAGCGAATCTTGTGCATAAGACATTTCTGCAAAGAGAAATATCCCTACTAAACCTATAACTATTCGTTTCATGAGTGTTTTCATGATATTATAATTATTCACTTTCAATTGAGGTTGATGAAGCTCCTCCTTGAATCAGGAGTTTTTCAATCATATCCAGACGTTTTGAAAGTTCTGCTGTTTTTGTCGCTTGCGCTTTCAGATCACTATTCTCTGCTTTCAATGTTGCAATCTCACTATTGAGTTCTTTTACAGCCTCAATTAATACCGCTACCATTTGAGCGTAGTTGACTGCTTTCATTCCATCACTCTTAGTTACAACAAATTCTGGGTATACTTTTTCTATTTCCTGCGCAATTACTCCTATTTGATTTTTTTGAGATTTAGATTCATCCTTCCAGGTATAAGAAACCCCTCTCATTTTGAGTGTATTCTCAAGTGCATTATCCAACGGGGCAATGTCTTTCTTCAATCTTCTGTCTGATGATTGAACGGTACCGTCTGCAGACGTAAGCACACCACTGAAATTTCCATCAACAGCATTTATGTTCGCATCAGAATTTATGTCTCCACTAGCCACCATGCTACCGTCATTCCCATTTAGGTATAGACCTACATTGTCCCCAAAATAATCTCCCGCTTTTAACTCAGATGCAGTGGCAGTTCCTGAGAAGTTTGCATTCCCTGAGTTTCCATTTAATAGAATTGTAGAACCAGACGATGTACTGTCATTCGGATTGGATTTATTCAATGATAATTGACCATATTGTGAACCTCCATCTTCATTTACCTCTAAAACTGCATTCGCTGAATACCATCCGTTCCCATCACTTGATGTACCAAATAATTGCATGGTTGGTAGGTCCGCATTATCCCATCTTTTTCCTGTGATTTCAACATTAGGAACATCATTTTCACCCCAAAGGAACATTAATCCACTTTTTCCTCCAGTATCCCTAGCAGAACCTAAAGCGGATAATCTACTTCCGTCATTGTCATAAAAATCTACGCCTGACCTTTTATATCCATTATCCATTAAATCACCAGCAGGACTATTACCAGTGGTATATAAATCCACCATAGTAGCATTACCGCTTCCGTCAACCTTGGCAGAATTCATAAACAAATACCCACCATTACTATTAGTACCCAAAAAGGTAGTGGCTTGTGCAACACCAGTGCTATCATGATTTGTCAGTTGAAGCCTTGTTTGACCATCGTTGAAACGACTTAAATAAACAGCTGAAAATTGATCGTTATCATTTTTTACTCTGAATGCAGTCTTTTGTTGCTGAGTATAAGTGCCTTCATCACCTTTTCCAACTTGCATTAGATTACCACCATCTACCCCTTGAGAGTTTATACTAAATTCTGATCCATCGGTTCCTCTGAAGGTGATACCTCCTATCTCAGTTCCATCATCCCATTTTGCAACATCCATCCAAATCAGATCTGGATGATAAAAGTCTTCAAAATCATCTGCTACTGAATCAGGAGTCCCATTATCATTCAAGAAGCTTACTGCCTCGGATCCATTCATTCGAAAATATGGACGGTTGGCACCATTATCTTCCCAATATTTAGCTCCTAACGCAAAATTAGGTGAGCTAGATCCGTCACTGATAATCTCTGCAGCACTCTGGCCTTGACCATCTCGGATACTATTCATATTTAATACTGTCTTAGCAGATTTATTTTCTTCACTTTCAAATTGTGATCCATACATTTTAAATTCAGCTTCTTCTGTTTCTCCACGATCAACAGCCTCCATGGAAAACCTCATA
>CAYGTD010000049.1:4220-16172 GCA_964352725.1 uncultured Roseivirgaceae bacterium | reverse complement strand
TTTACCGCCTTATGACGTACAAGCACCACCTATATTTATTACTTCTAGTTGGAAGCATCTGCTCCGTTCACGCACAAAACGCCGATCAAAATGTAATTGCTTCTTCAGGAGATGCGATCTCCAATGGAGACGCACAGCTTAGCTGGACTTTGGGCCAAGTAGTTGCTTCAAGTAGCTCAAGTAATTTCATTTTTCTAAATCAAGGTTTTCAACAAAGTGAAGTAATCACTATTGAATTAGGATCTGCTCCTGAGGAGCAAGTAATTACTATTTACCCTAATCCTACAGTTGATTATGTACAATTACAATCTTCTCAAAATAGAGGCTTTGGAAGCTACCAACTAGCATCACTCAAAGGAGAAATTCTGCTAGAAGAACTAGAAGCAGACTTTTCAAAAGAAAACAAACTCAACATGATTGATTTCGCCGATGGCATCTACCTACTGACCATCAAAACAGATGATCAATCAATCAAACAATTCAAAATCATTAAAAATTAATCCTTAGCCACTTAGTCAAAAGTAAAATACCATGAAAAAAATCGCTTTAATAATTACACTACTCGCCAGTAGTATCATTCTTTGGGCACAAGCTCCCGGATCGTTTCAATATCAGGCGGTACTAAGGGATGCACAAGGGGATCCTCTTACTAATACCTCCGCAACCGTACAGTTCAGCCTTTTGGAAGGCTCTGAGACGGGCAATTCTGTCTATTCAGAATCACACACTGTTACTACCAATTCATTTGGTCTAATCAATATTGCTATTGGAAGTGGGTCTTCTACAGATACTTTTGAGAATATTGACTGGTCGGCAGGATCCTTCTTCATTAAAACAGAAGTAGATCTAGGATCTGGGTTTCAGGATTTTGGCACCAAACAATTGCTTTCTGTCCCTTTTGCCCTATACGGTGAAGATGCGGATGCAGATGTTACAAACGAAATTCAAAGTTTAACGCTTACAGGATCAGTTTTAGAAATCAGTGATGGGAATTCAGTAGATCTAAGTTCACTACAAGATGGAAGTGGTACAGACGACCAGGCAATCAGCTTAATAGATAACATATTAACATTGGAAGATGGCGGTACTGTTGATCTTTCAGCTTTCTTAGATGATACTAATACACAACTTTCTGAAACAGAAGTGGATGCATTCGTTGCAAATAATGGATATTTAACTGAACAATCGGATAATCAAGTATTAAGCCTTGATGGAAATATCTTGACACTTGAGAATGGAGGTACCGTGGACCTTTCAGCTTTCTTAGATGATACGGATACCAATACGCAGCTTTCTGAAACCGAGGTAGATGACTTTGTAGCGAATAATGGATACCTAACAGCTGAAACTGATGATCAAGTAATTTCTTTAGAGGGAAACATCCTAACACTAGAAGATGGTGGTACAGTTGACCTTTCTGCTTTCCTTGATAATACAGATACACAACTCTCAGAAGCAGAAGTAGATGACTTTGTAGCGAATAATGGATACCTAACTGCAGAAACTGATGATCAGGCAATTTCTTTAGATGGTAACATTTTGACCTTAGAAGATGGTGGAATTGTTGATCTTTCTGCTTACGCAGATAATACAGATTCCCAAAATCTGGCAGATGTCCTAGCAAATGGAGCTGACGCAGATGCGCTTGCAATATCCAATGTTGCTGATCCTACTAGTGATCAAGATGCGGCCACCAAAAATTATGTAGACACCCAAGTAGCAGGAGTAAACCTAAATGACGATGGAAATTTCACCATTTTCTATGATCCAAATGAAGTTCTTGATGAAAGTAATGACGTGGGAAATAGTACCATAGCTAGTGGACCAATGATGGGCCAATCATTTGTTCCAACTCAAACAGGAGTTTTATCAAAAATTGAAGCAAATATTAGCGTTCAATTCACTGGTAGTCTAGCTGATGTTAGAATTTTTAAAGGGAATGGTTTTGAAGGTGAAATGATTCATTCTGAAAACCTACCAATTAGTCAGACCGCAGAACCAAATCCTTCAAGCACATTTCAGTTTGCATCTGAGGTTGTCCTTACCCAAGGAGATGTTTATACATTTGGTGTGGAAGTAACAGATGGAGATGAGGTGAGTCGATCTACTTATGGAACTGGTAATCCTTACCCTAATGGAAGTTATCACCGAGACTTAGTTGGGGAAGATCTTGATCGAGATTTGGTGTTTTCTATTTTTATAATTCCGGAAAAGAAGGAAGCAATGAGGGTAGATGATGAAGGAGATTTGGGAGTTGGCATTACAGACACTCATCCAAGCGCTAAAGTGGAAATTTCTTCTACTGAAAAGGGCCTTCTAATTCCACGTATGACAGCATCTGAAAGAGATGCAATTGTTACTCCAGCTACAGGACTGCTGGTGTATAATTTGGACGACAATGAAATCAATAAATACGATGGGTCAAATTGGTTAGGGGAGACTGTTAATACTGATGATCAGGACCTATCAGATGTGCTGAGCAATGGTGCGGATGCAGGCAGTTTAGCTATTACCAACCTGGCTGACCCTACCAACGATCAAGATGCTTCCACAAAAAAATATGTTGATACACAAATTAGTAATTCGAATACTAACGAAGATGGAAATTTTGATATCAAAGCAGTAGCTAATTTAGAAATAGATATTGATCAAAACACCGGATCAAGTGGAGCAGGAGATGTAAACGGTCAGTCATTTACTGCTGGAATTACGGGTGTTTTTGTTCAGTTAGATTTATCAGTATCTTCATATGATGGCGGTTCTTCAACTATAACGCTATATGAGGGTGAAGGGTACACAGGAACTGTTATAGGAACGGAAACTGTGACACCTATAAGTTATATCAGTGAAAACATGACCATCTTACTAAAAAAAGGATTTAATGTTACCGCTGGTAGTCAATATTCAATCGAAATTGATTTCGAGGACGAGACTACTCTAATTCGATATAATGGGAGTGATGTCTATCCTGGAGGCAGGACAATTAGGGCGCAAGCCTTATCATTTGGGGACATGATATTCACCACCTATATAGGTGAAAGAGTTTCTGCCTTCACTACCAACTCAAATAGAATAGGCATAGGGAATGATACACCTGATGAAAGTGCAGCTCTTGATATTTCTTCAACTAAAAAAGGATTACTGATTCCTCGAATGACAACTGCGCAAAGAGATGCAATTTCCAGTCCCGCCACTGGATTACTTATTTACAATACGGAGAGCAATGAGATCAATAAATACGATGGTTCGAATTGGTTAGGAGAAGCAAAAGCTTTTATAGAAACTTCCAATGTAGTTTCAGGTGGCGATACTGATGATGACTTTGTCTTTGGCTCAACCCAATTGGCTGACGACAACTCAACATTTGATGATAACTCCCGAATGTTTTTTGATAAAAGTAAAGCAGCTTTTAGAGCTGGTTCCGCAAGCACAGATCAGTGGGATGATGCCAATGTTGGCAACAATTCAGTTGCACTTGGAGTCAATACTACAGCAAGTCAATATGGAGCTGTTGCAATAGGAAACGGTAACGATGCAACAGCTTCTGGTGCGATTGCCATTGGTACTGATGTGGATGCTACGACGGACTATGCCGTAGCAATAGGCCAATACAATACTGCAAGTGGTCTAAACTCAACAGCATTAGGCTTTACCACTACTGCTTCAGGATCAAACTCTACCTCTATTGGAAACAATACGATTGCGAGAGGTGACAGTGAGTTAGCTGTAGGTGCATACAATACAGATTACACTCCAGCTTTTGATAATACTGATAGAATTTTTGTAATAGGGAATGGCGAGTCAGGTGCAGAATCTGATGCGCTTATTGTACGCAAAAGTGGTGATACCGAAATCGCTGGAAATCTCGCTATAGGTACTACTTCTCCTGCTGTTTCAGCAGCACTGGAAGTGAGTTCTACTACAGGGGGTATACTTCTTCCAAGACTTACTACAACAGAAATGAATGCAATTTCCTCTCCTGTAGCAGGTTTAATGATATTCAATACGACCGACAATAAGTTTTATGGATATGATGGAACCTCATGGGTAGCATTACATTAAAAATTACTAGTTAAACTAAGGCGGAATTGGCTGGTCAGGATAATTCTGGCTGGCCTTTTCATTTTACTTACGTAAATTCAACGCAACTTATGAAAGGGTACATTTCAACCTTCCTGATAATCAGCTGCTTCTTCGGAGGATATGCCCAATCTATAAAGCTAAAAATGTATTCCAATCAAGATGGCCTTTCAAATAATATCATCCGAAATATCACCCAAGACAAATTTGGTCATATTTGGATTGGGACAGAAAATGGCTTAAATAAATTTGACGGACATCAATTCACCTCCTTCCTAAATAAACCGAGTGACGAAAGAAGTATTTCCAATAATCTCATTTTCGGATTAGATTCAGATCAGGAAGGTGTAATTTGGGTGGGGACTGATTTTGGTTTAAACGCCTACGACCCTTCATCAAACACTTTTACTTCGTTTACCCAATCAGATAATCCCACCTCAATAAGCAACAATCATATTCGAACAATTTTTGTAGACGTAAAAAACAATGTTTGGATTGGAACAGAGGACGGACTCAATCTTTTTAATAGAAAGGATAGCACATTTAAACGGTTTGAGGATAACAGAATTTTATCCAATTCACTCGATAAAAAAGATCTCTCATTCAATCGGATCAATGACATTTCACAAACATCAGATGGAAAGGTGTGGGTAGCAACTGATGGGGGTGGAATAAAAATATATAGTGATACTACTGATAATTTCTTGCCAATTCATCTACCAAGCAGCAAACAAAATAGACTATTTAAAATTGTAAGAACTATTTTTCAAGATAGTGATGGTATCATTTGGTTTGGGTGTGATGGTGGGCTTGTGAGTTATGATACAAAAGGTATTTTCAAAGAGTTTTTTCCTTCACCCAAACCAGATAGTCTTGGGTATCAATATATCTGGAGTATAGTAGAACCTAACCCAAATGAATTGTGGCTTGGCTCTTATGGAGGTGGACTAATTGTTTTTGATAAGCAAGGAGAAACATTTACTTCGCATTTATACACTGCAAATAGAAGTTCAGCATATGAAGACAACTTAATATGGCCTCTTTTCAAAGACCAATCTGCTAATATTTGGCTAGGATTTGATGGAAATGGTGGACTTGGCTATTACAATCACAACTTGTCCAAGTTTCAGCATCTTCTTGGGGCTGGAATCAAGGGAGAAAAGAATAATGTCTGGGATATTATTGAAATATCTGAAGACTCGTTACTCATCGGAACTACTAAAGAGACTTTTCTATGGATAGAAGGTAATAGCAAGAAATCATTGAATCATCTTACTGGAGATTATAAATTGGAGCCTAAAACAATCCAATTACAAGATGGGTATTTGTTCTCTGGGCATGATCAGCTCGTATTGGTGGATAATAATTTTACAATCAAACAAAAAATACAAGATGATAAAATTGGGACGGTTACCTGCGGTGTTCAGGATTCCAAAGGCATTATATGGCTTGGCACCATTTCAAATGGACTTGTACGTTTTAATCCTAAAACCAAAGAAGTAAAACATTATTTTGAAGAAGGCCATCTCAATATTTACCATGATTCAAGATCCATTTCATCTCTACACCTCCAATCCGACACACTTCTATGGATTGGGAGAGTCCGATTTGGTTTAACCTCTTTAAACACATCAACCGAGAAATCTACCCATTATTTGTATGGTTCGAAACAATTTCCTGAACCAACCATAAATAGTATCGCACTAAATGGAGAAGAGTTATTACTAGGAACAAATGATACCGGACTAATTCATTTCAACCTAATAACCAAGGAAGCAACCGTATCCCCTTATCTAGATAGTAATTCAATTCAATCAATACTTATTGACGATCAAATAAGGTATTGGATAGCTACAATAAACGGATTAATTATGCTTGATGTCAAGAACGATTCCGTTGTGAAATTCGGAATGGATGATGGGCTTCAAAGCATGATTTTCAATAAATCAGCATTCGCTGGAAAAAATGGATACTTATATTTTGGAGGAGAAAATGGTATTAATAAATTCAATCCAAATCTAATTCAGCTTGATACAATAACCAGCCCCATTCTTATTGACGATATTAAAATCAACAACAAGAGTTTAGATTGGTCACTTAGCAATCCCATATTTGAAGCCAACAAGATCTCACTCCATCATTCCCAAAACGACGTGAGTTTTTCATTTATATCCAATAATTACTTGCATTCAAACTCATACCAATTTGAGTATTCCATAAACAAGGAATCATGGAAATCATTAGGGAATCAACGAATATTAAATCTATCTAACCTATCACCAGGCGTGTATTCCATAGGTATTAGAAGTGTGAATCATGATAATTTCGCCAGCGCACCCAAGACAATTCAATTAACTATTTCTCATCCTTGGTACAATACGATATGGTTCAAAATCATAAGTGCTTGTGTGCTATTCATAAGTGGTATTCTTATTTATGCTTATAGATTAAGGTCCATTAAAAGACAAAATAAATACCTTGAAGAACAGGTAATTGAGAGAACAAGGGAACTGGAGTTGAGTAAACACCAAGTGGAAGAGGACAAGAAAACAATTGAAAAATCACTAGAAGAACGAGAATCCCTCCTCAAAGAAATTCATCACCGAGTAAAGAATAACCTCCAAATCATTGCTTCCCTCCTATACCTCCAATCTGGAAAATTTGAAAATGAAGATTTCAAAAAAGTGTTAGAAGAAGGACAGGGAAGGGTGCGATCAATGGCGCTCATTCATCAAAAACTCTATGAGAATGAAGATTTGAAAAGCATTCCGTTTGGGGAATATTTGCAAGAATTGGTTAGTGAAATTCGAGCTTCCTTTGGGATGAATAATATTGAACTTAACATAGAAGCGAAGAACATTTACTTTGATGTAGACACAGCCGTACCTCTTGGCCTGATTGTGAATGAAATGGCGACTAATGCTTTTAAGTATGCTTTTGACAAAGAGCAAAAAGGCAACATCAGTATTTTTCTTACCGAAAAGGATGGAGAGTATTTACTTAATGTAAAGGACGATGGAAAGGGCATCCCTGATGAAATCGACATCCGAAAAACAAAATCTCTTGGTCTTAGATTAGTGCGTATGCTAAGTCAGCAACTGGAAGGAGATTTTGAGTTTCAAAGTGATAATGGAACCAGCTTTGAATTGAGGTTCGCAGCTTAATACTACCCACAGAATAAAAATTAAAATAGCAATGTACTTTTAGCTAATTTATATATTGATTGATCGATGAAAAGTAGTTACCTAGCCAACTATCATTTCCTTTGACATTTTAGTGCCTATTTTTAAGCTGCCTATATTAATTTAGATCATTAGGAGAGATATCAATCCATTTGAAAAAACGTAATCTCAGTTCACTAAAACCTACGCGTAGTTTTTGCAATATTTTTATATTGTGGATTATATTCCATTTAGGTTTCCATTTTGAAAGCCAATCACAATCATCCTCCAACTTAGATCCGAAGAATCAACTTGACCAGTACATTTTAAAGAACTGGAACACGGAAGATGGTCTCACTTCAGAATCCACCAATGATATCATGCAATCAGAAGATGGATATATCTGGATTGCGACTTACACTGGATTGCATCGATTTGATGGGAAAGATTTTACCGTATTTACAAGCGAAAATAGTCAGTTACCCTCCTCAAGTATTTTGAGAATTGAGAAGGACTCCAAAGGGAAAATCTGGATAGGTACGCAACATGGGATTGGTATCTATGAAAAGGGTAATATATACATCCCAAAGGGTTTCGAAAAGGTCAAAGACATTACAACAGAAGACATGTTTATTGCGGCCAATGACGATGTTTGGATAAGTAGCAAATCCAATGAGCTTTTTCTTTTAAAAAACAATGAATTAATCGATTTTACACCAGAGCTCAAACGAAATAGCACCATCCTTACGATTGGTCAAAAGACCGATGGGACCATTCTCTTTGGAACTGATGATTCAAAATTATTTAGTTATTCGCCAAACGAAGGGTTACAGCAAATAGAATTTGGAATAGAAGTCAATGGCATCAATGATATCTCTACTGTGAACAATACCATTTACCTTTCAACAGGTACTGGTCTATTTGCAATGACAGAAGATGGATTTGAAAAACAACCTTACCTATCCAATACTGCTATCAACTCCCTACAACCAGATGGGAATGACATACTCTGGATGGGTACAAATCGTGGATTATTTAGATATCAGTTTAGCCTGAGTAAACTTGATTCATTAACTGAAAATCAAGATCTTCCAAATAATCTCATTAGAGATATTATTATAGATCAAGAAGGAAATTTATGGGGAGGGACTTACCGTAGCGGTGTTTTTTTTCTGACTAATGGATCTATCACTAGTTTATCAAAGAATGATGGACTCCAATCCAATATCATAAGTAGTGTTACTGAATTATCTCCAAACAATTTTTTAATAGGTAATGAAAGTGGAGTTCTAAATCAAATAGAGAACGGAGTTGTTTCTAATTTCAAACCTGATATCCCCATTCCAAACGCCCGACTGAAAAATCTATTTACAGATAGTCAAAATAGAGTTTGGGTAAGTACTTATGCAGGCTTAATGTTACTTGACGGGGCTAATAGCAGGATTTACGATACGAAAAATGGATTTCCGGATAACTTCATTCGATTGGTTTATGAGGACTATGAAGGATCAATTTGGGTTGGGACCAAAAATGCTGGGCTCATTAAATTCAACTCGTTAGATAGTTGGGATGTGGTTAATATATCAAGTGGATTAAGTTCAGACTATATCATGTCCATCATAGAAGATGATAGCAAGAACTTAGTTGTTGGGACTATTAATGGCATCAATATTATTAACAATATGAAGGTGATCAAAAAAGTCACAGTAGAAGATGGATTGCCTTCCAACTTTTCATTTTCAATCTATCCTACCCCAAGGTATTTATGGATGGCTACAAATGATGGGCTTGTTGGGTATTCCGATAAAAAAGTGGTTGTATTTACTATTGAGAATGGATTACCATTCAACATCATTTATGATGTGTTTGCGGATGACATGGGCAACCTTTGGATGCCTGGAGAAAAGGCAATCCTTAAAGTGGATCTTACTCGGCTTGAGGAAGCAGCTGAGCAATTAAATGGCCGTATTCAAGTTGAACTTTTTGATAAAACTAACGGGATGAAAAACAGTCACTGTTTAGGAGGTGTCTTATCATTTACTGATAGCAACGGTAGTTTTTGGATCCCTTCTCAGGACGGCATTGTGTTTATTAGACCTAGTGATCTTGAAGCGCCTAGCATAAATCCACATCCAATTATTGAGACTATATACGCTGATAACCTATCCATCCCACTAATTGAAACGGTACAAATCCCTGCTAGTACAAATCGATTACTGATTGACTACACAGATATTTCATTTAAATATTCAGAAAAACTACAATTCAGATATAAGCTTAAACCATTTGATAATGAATGGATTTCATCATCCAAAGAAAGGAATGCATTATATACCAATTTATCCCCCGGAAATTATGAATTCATGCTTCAGACTGGAATTAATAATAATTTTCTACCGACTACATTAACACAAAAAATACGTATCGCTGCTTCATGGTATCAGACTATTTGGGCTAAAATATTATTTATCATCCTATTTATTTCCATTAGCCTATTAATCTATTGGGTTAGAGTAAAAACGCTCACGCGTTATAATCAGAAACTAGAGAAGATGGTTGAAACCAGGACAAAGGAATTAAACGAACAAAAGGAGGAGTTATCGCTTGCTCTTGAGAAATTATCAAGCACTCAGGATAAAATGTTTCAGTCGGAGAAAATGGCTTCTTTAGGGATTTTATCTGCTGGTATTGCCCACGAAATTAATAACCCACTCAATTTCATTAGTGGTGGTTTAGGAGGACTGGAGCTAATGCTTGGAGATCTAAAGAATGACGAGTCAAAGGATATACCGAAGCTTTTATCCATCATCAAAGAAGGAGTATCTCGAGCTTCAAAAATTGTATCAAGCCTAAATGAGTTTAATCACTCAAGAGATGATGTAAAAGAGGCATGTAATGTTCATAACCTACTGGAGAACTGCCTGATCATGACCCAACATCATCTGAGGGATAAAGTAGTCGTCATTAAAAAATATTCAGAAATTGATCCTATTGTATTGGGAAATAATGGTAAAATTCACCAAGTATTACTTAATATCATTACAAATGCTGCCCAAGCAATACATGACAAAGGGACTCTTAAAATAGCAACAAGAATTGTCAAAAAGAATCTTGAATTAACTTTTAAAGATTCAGGTGAAGGTATTTCTAAGGAGGATTTAGAAAAAATAATGGAGCCATTTTATAGCACTAAGGCTCCTGGAAAAGGAACTGGATTAGGTCTTTCCATCACATCTGCCATTATAAAAGAACATAAAGGAACTGTGCATTTTGAATCAGAACTAGGTCATGGAACAACTGTAACGATCACACTACCAATAATGGAGGCTTAAGCTTAGGATTCTAAAAGATTATAAGTAAACGAGTATTTTAAATGTTTTCAACACCACTAAACCCCACTTTCACATATTAGTTTTTCCTATTCATCACCTTTAATTGTATTTTGACTAATTAAAATGTCATTTTAGGCATCTCAATTGATAGTTGACCTAAAATTATTTTACCATCATCTCCAACTTCAAGAGATCAGTCATTTACTTCAACTTATATCATATTGATTAATAATTTAAAAAATGTCTCCACTTAGAATCACCATAGTAGAAGATGAAATGATCACGGCAGAATCCATTAAGGATATGCTAGAAGATCTAGGGTACGAAGTGACAGGGATCTACATCCGTGCTACTAAGGCACTGGAAGCTATTAAGAAAGATAAGCCTGATTTTGCGCTGCTAGACATCAATCTAAAAGGAGAAGAAACAGGTATTTGGCTAGCAGAACAGCTGCGAAAAGAGCACAATATTCCATACGTATTCCTCACCTCTTATGGTGACAAGGCAACTATCGAAAAAGCAACTCAAACCAATCCATATGCCTACCTTTTAAAGCCCATTGAGAAACAACATTTGTTTGCCTCTATAGAAGTGGCCATCAAAAAATTTGGAGAGCTTAACTCTATGGAAGATGCTGTCGAGTTTGAGGGCTCAATTTTGAAAGACTCCTTATTTATAAAAGATGAATATTTATATGTAAAAGTAGATTTCAAAGACATTCATTTCGTAAAGGCTAATGGAAATTATTTAGAAATTCATACTAATAATAAGAAGCACCTTATCAAAGGCACACTTAGTTCATTTATAAGTTCACTCCCTGAAAATACTTTTTTTCAGACGCATAGATCATATTTCTTAAATATTGAAAAAATTGATGCTCTTGGAGGAAATTATGTGAAAGTAGGGAATAATGAAGTGCCACTTACATCTCAAAGTAAAGAGGAGCTGATGTCGTACCTTAATCTGTATAAAAAAGGATAATTATTTTAAAAGCAAATACAAACCCGCAGCTAAAGCACCACCCACAATAGGCGCAATCACGGGCAACCATCCATAATCCCACCCACTTTTTCCTTTTCCCTTGATAGGCAAAATAGCGTGCATGATTCGTGGACCTAAATCTCGAGCTGGGTTGATAGCATATCCAGTAGTTCCTCCTAATCCTAGACCAATGACCATCACTAGAAATGCCACTGGAAGTGCGCCGACTGATCCTAACCCAATTTTCCCATTGGTCATTCCTTCAATAGCAATATCTGGTCCTGTGATATACAATATGACAAAAATGAGCATGAAGGTACCTGATGCTTCACAAATGAAATTGATGGGTAAATCCCGAATGGCTGGTCCAGTAGCGAATACCCCAAGCTTAGTCGCTG
>CAYGTD010000049.1:0-4120 GCA_964352725.1 uncultured Roseivirgaceae bacterium | reverse complement strand
GAAGACTGACCATAGGTCCCTTTAAGGGACACGTTAGCATTAACTGCATGACCTAAGGTGATGAGTGTAAAAGTGCCAAGTATTTCCGCTATAAATGGAGTCATAAGTCAGATGAGTTGAATGTCAACTTAAAATATAATTCTTCGCAAGATCGGAAAATTCTCTGATTTCAGATTTTATCCAATTGTTATCTTTTTTGAGTTGCTTAGCCATCAATTCGGCTACAAGCGGCGCTATTTTAACGCTTACTTTTGTGTCTAAAAATAGCATACGAATTCTCCTAGCTAATACATCCTCTACTTTTCTTGCCATTTCTTCCTTTACAGCCCAAATCACTTCAGCTTTCAAATAGGGATAATCTTTATCAAGTTTTTCACCAAGAGCTGGCTCATCTTCAATCATTTGTAAAATGGCCAACCGATCTGATCCATAGACATATAAATGATCTTCTTGATCGAAGTTCTTCACATAACCATGTAATGGCATGTATCGGGTAATTGTATCCCGTTCTTCCCCAAGCATCAATCCTACCTTATCTATAATATCTTGTCCCATCTTTCGGTAAGTTGTCCACTTGCCTCCAGTAATCGTTATCAAACCCGATAACGAAACAATGATTTTATGATTTCTGGAAATCTCTTTGGTTTCCTCATCTTCATCGCCAGAAGGCAATGGTCTCAAACCTGCAAAAACACTTTTTACATCGATCCTCTGAGGAGCTCGTGTTAAATATTGTCCAGCAGTTCTGAGTATAAAATCAATTTCTTCTTCTAAAGCCTGAGGTTCTAAAGAGACATTCTCCACCAAAGTATCAGTAGTTCCAACAATCACTTTCCCATGCCATGGCACGGCAAATAGTACTCTTCCATCCTCTGTTTTTGGGATCATTATGGCTGAGCTACCCTCCAAAAATTCCTTATCGAGAACGATGTGTACGCCCTGACTAGCTTTGGTGGTAGGTTTGTTTCCCTTCTCATCCATAGAGAGAATATCATCCACAAACACCCCGGTAGCATTTATCACTGATTTACACTTCAAAGTAAATTCCTCACCTGACTCCACATCCATAGCTTTCACGCCTTCTATTAATCCCTCCTTATTTTTAATCAATCCAGTGACTCGTATATAATTAAGAATGGTCGCATTATTCTTATACGCAGTATGAGCCAGGCTCATTGCCAATCTGGAATCATCGAACTGTCCATCATAGTAAATCACTCCGCCACGCAAACCTTCTTGTTTTATGTTTGGAATAGCCTCTATTGTTTGTTCGCGAGTGATCCCCTCAGATGGCCCTAATCCAAATCTTCCTGCCATCATATCATACACCTTCATTCCTATCGTATAAAAAGGACCATCCCACCATTCATAGTTGGGAATAATGAATGCTAAGTTTTTAAAAAGATGAGGTGCGTTTCTTCTTATTAAACCTCGCTCATGCAAAGCCTCCAAAACCAATGAAATATCCCCTTGCTGTAGATATCTAACTCCACCATGCACCAGTTTAGTGCTTCTACTAGATGTGCCTTTGGCAAAATCTGCTTGCTCCAGAAGAAGCGTGTCATACCCTCTGGTAGTCGACTCCACCGCAGCTCCTAAACCAGTCGCACCTCCTCCAATCACCAATACATCCCAAATTTTTTCTTCACGAAGTGATTTGAGCATTAATTCTCTTTTCATAAGTTCACATACTTTATTTCAAAATATGAATACATCCTCTTAACTCCACAATAAGCCATCGCACCCCTTTAAAAAGGGGGAATTTCTCAGAATAGATTTAGTTTAAGAAAGGAAGATTAATGAAATAAATAGACTTGACCTATTTTCAAATCTTCAAATCAATTTATCCATCCTTTACAGAGCTCCACAGCCTTATTCCAAAATCTCTTCTCCGTATTCATTTCTCTTTTTGGCTCAAAGGATTTATCTACTGTCCATTGATTTTTCAATTCATCTATGCCTGTCCAATACCCCACCGCCAAGCCCGCAAAATAGGCCGCTCCTAGTGCGGTAGTTTCTAATACTTCAGGTCGAATTACATTGATATTCATCACATCCGATTGGATTTGCATTAATGAGTTGTTAGCGGCAGCTCCCCCATCCACACGTATTTCTTTTATTTCTATTCCTGAATCAGAAGCCATCGCATCAATCACTTCCGACGACTGAAAACATATAGACTCCAACGCTGCTCTTGCAACATGTCCTTTACTAGTCCCTCTTGTAATTCCGATCATAATTCCCCTAGCGTATTGATCCCAATGTGGAGCTCCTAAGCCAACAAATGCAGGCACCAAGTAAACACCACCATTGTCTTCTACCGAATTGGATAATTTCTCAATTTCGTGAGCATTCCTTATTAATTCTAGTCCATCTCGGACCCACTGAACCACCGCACCCCCGATGAACACACTGCCCTCGAGCGCGTACGTTGTTTCATTTCCTATTTTCCAAGCGATGGTTGTCAGTAAGTTATTCTTAGATCTCACAGGTTTTAAACCTGTGTTTTTTAGAATGAAGCACCCTGTCCCATACGTATTCTTCACCATTCCCTCCTCTACACACATCTGTCCAAATAATGCCGCCTGCTGATCTCCAGCTATACCTGCAATAGGGATTGGAGTAGTGAGGAAATTTCCACCCGTTTCTCCATACACTTCACTGCTGGATTTGACCTCTGGTAGCATGGAAATAGGAATGTCCATGATATCTAGTAGCTCTTGATCCCATTCCAAGGTATGAATGTTGAAAAGCATGGTTCTGCTAGCGTTAGTTACATCCGTAATGTGCACCTTGCCATCCGTCAAATTCCAAACCAACCAACTATCAATCGTGCCAAAAGCCAATTCTCCTTTTTCTGCCTTAGTTCTAGCTCCCTCCACATTATCTAGGATCCACTTCACCTTAGTGCCTGAGAAATAGGCATCAATCACCAACCCCGTTTTATCATTGATTCTTTCTGCCCAGTTCTCGTTTTTCAATTGATCACAATATTCTGCCGTTCGGCGATCCTGCCAGACGATCGCATTATAGATAGCTTTTCCCGTTTTACGATCCCAAACAATAGTCGTCTCTCGCTGATTGGTAATGCCAATACCGGCAATGTTTCTGGAATTGATGTTGTTTTCGGATAAAGCTTCCACCGCCACAGAAGCTTGTGACGACCAAATCTCTTTTGGGTCATGCTCCACCCATCCATCTTTGGGGAAGTACTGCTTAAATTCCTTTTGTGCAATGGAAACTATTTCACCCTGTTTATTAAAAATAATAGCTCTGGAGCTGGTAGTTCCTTGATCGAGAGATAGAATGTAATCTGACATAGAGTAAATCTAAAGGAAAGAGGGAATTGAAATTAAAACCGATTATTTCAAAAATTCAAAATCATTATCTCCTTAAAAGGAGATTAATCCAAAAAAAGCAATAATTAAAAGCTAGTTAAAACTAAATAGCCAGAGAAAAATAACACTATAGCTGATCTCAATATCTTAGGAAACACTGTATCAACTTCACGAACACCAAATACCTTCAGGATAGTCAAAATGAGAACCGACACTAATATATTCAAAGAACCTACGGTAAGTAAAAGGGGCGATCCCTCCATTTTCAATGTATGAAACAAGATTCCGACAATAGCAACTGAACTACTTATACCAAGAACTTTTGGTATTATTGTTACAACCAATAGTTGCACAAAACCACTTTGCTTGCTGCCTTCTAAGTGTGCCTCACTTGGAACGTAAGCTGATAGAAAAAATATTGTAGAAAGGCCAAGAAGGCCAATAATCAATAATACTGTATATACCAGCCCAAGTAGATTTAAGATTAAATATATTGTCAGAGTAGCAATAAATATTTGTTCAAATATGGGAAGAATTTTGCTTAATGATTTCATATGCTAAAAATACGTCTTAATCTGATTATCACCTTTTGGATTAATACATGGTTGGAACCAGCTCAGACATGTGTCATTACTGAAATGCATTCTATAATTTTCCAAACAATCAATTATTTTAATTGTAGATGCTTCTCGCTTCACTAAAAAAGACAAGAGCGAAAAATAGAATCCTAGATACGATTCTACGTTATTGTCATTCCGAACGAATGTGAGGAATCTCTACAT
>CAYGTD010000048.1:0-16396 GCA_964352725.1 uncultured Roseivirgaceae bacterium | reverse complement strand
ATGTAGTTCAAATTCCTGTTAAGAAAATGGATGATCTCCTCAACTTAGTTGGAGAATTAGTCATTGAAAGAGACCGACTTATATCTGTTTATGGAGCAGAGGGGAAGAACACGATAGAATTTGAAGGGCTTAAAAGGATATCTTCTAATCTTCATTATGGAATTATGAATGTACGGATGGTACAGATAGGATTCCTATTCAATAAATTTCATAGGGTATTAAGAGATGCAGCTGCTACCGAAAAGAAAGATGCCATATTAGCACTTGAAGGTACTGATGTTGAAATCGATCGAAATATCCTTAAAATCATTAGTGATTCAGTTGTGCACCTAGTTAGAAATGCTGTTGGGCACGGAATAGAAAGTAAAGAGGAGAGGGCTAAAACTGAAAAACCTGCACAGGCCACTGTAACACTTAAGGCTAAACATGAGAAAGACACAGTAATTCTTTCTGTAGTTGACGATGGAAAGGGTGTAAATATTGCAAGGATTCGAGAGAAAATAGTTGAGAAAAAAATGGTAAGTAAAGAGGTAGCAGATAAACTTCCAGAGATGGAAGTCATACGCTACATTTTTGAGCCCGGATTTTCTAGCGCAGATTCTGTTACTTCCATCTCAGGTAGAGGTGTAGGAATGGATGTGGTAAAAAAGACAATTGAATCAATAGGAGGTCAAGTAATCGTTCAAAGTGACGAAGGTATTGGTACTACTATCAATCTAATTTTACCATCATCATTAGCGTTAAAGGGTGCATTGTTATTTGATGTCAGTTCTTATCAATATGCCATTCCACTTACCTATATTGAATCTGTTATTTATTTAAATAAAAGCGACATTCATAAAATTTCAAATAATTTGATGATCAATTATAAAGATCAGTCTGTTCGTATTTCTTTTTTAAGCGGTATGCTAGTTTCTAAAAATGCTCAAGAGCTTCAAGACACTAAAAAAGCATTGGCTTCTTTATCTCAAATCGAAGAGAGTCATAAATTATCAGTGATAGTTACCAATCATTCTGGAAGAAGATTAGCATTGATTGTAGATAAATTGGTTCGACAAAAAGAGATCATCGAAAAGAAGTTGCCTAAACCACTAGATAGCAGTCATATCCTGAGTGGTACTACTATCTTAGGATCTGGAAATGTCTGTCCTATCATTGATGTTTCCACATGTATGGACTTACTTTACAATACTGTAGATAAAACTAGCTAGTCATTACAACCATAGACATAAATACCATCAGCGATGAGGAGCTTAGTGCACTCATGCAAGCGATAAATAATCGTTACGGATTGGATTTTACTAATTATGAGTCTTCTTCACTTAAACGTGGCATTATACGTTTGATGATGAAGCATAAGATGGAGTCCATTATAGAATTATGGTCCAAGATTCTTAAAGACGCTGAATTCTTCGCAAAAGCCATTGATGATTTACTTGTCAATTTGACAGAGCTCTTTAGAAATCCTGATGTGTGGTTAATGCTGCGCAACGAAATAATTCCGAATTATTCAAGTAAAGGGTCGCTAAGAATATGGCATGCGGGATGCTCTACTGGTGAAGAGGCATATACGATGACATTCCTTTTAGATGAGTTGAATCTGTTAAATAGTGCAAGACTAACAGCAACTGACTTAAGTACGACTGCTCTCAATAAAGCAAAAGAAGGTCGGTATCCATTTTGGCTTATCAATCAATATGTAGTTCCTCTACTGAATTTTTTTCCAAATAAAGCGATAGACGACTATTTCGAGACGAGTGATAAGCATGCGACAGTAAAACCTAAATATCAAACTAACATAACCTTTCAAAGGCATAATTTGGTCACTGATCCAATGAGTGGACAGTATGATATTATATTTTGTAGAAACGTAATGATTTATTTTGATGATAATTTGAAGAAAAGAGTACTAGACTTGCTCAATCAACATTTAAAGCCGAATGGATTTATTATTATAGGTTATTATGATATTTTACCTGATTATGGGAAGACATTATTCAAACCATATGATGTAAAAACAAGAATTTATCAAAAGAAACAATGATTTTTCATAACTTGATAGTACAATGCGTATTTTAATAGTAGATGATTCCACATATATCCGTACAATGCTCCGATCTACCTTGGAAGATCAGGGCTTTGAGGTAGTAGGCGAAGCAGTCAATGGTGAAACAGCAATTGATATGACTATGTCCCTCAATCCGGATTTAATCACACTAGATAATATACTTCCAGATATGACAGGAATAGATATTTTGAAGGCATATAAAGAAATGGATGTTACTTCAAAAGTAATTATGATTAGCGCCGTAGGTCAGCAATCTGCCATTGTGGAAGCTATATCTAATGGAGCATCAGAATATCTGGTAAAGCCATTTGATAAGGATAGATTGATTGCTGCAATAAAGGATTTAGAAAACAGCTAATAGTTTAATTGAAATGCTTAGGTTTAAATAGGTAATTAACAATAATTTATAATTAATAATTATCGACAATTTTGAACTTATTGAAACCCCTAAGAAATAAATGATTAATGATTTGAACGAAAACGAATTAAAAGTAGCCACCAAATTGATATTTGAAGGGCTATCAATGGCTAAAGCCTCTATGGAGCAAATACTTCAGAGTCCCATTACTATTGAAAAGATAGATTATGATGGCCCTCAAGAAGGTGTAAACCGTTTTGAAGGTATGGATGGCGATGTACATCTCATCAAAACAGAACTAATGGGAGAATTGAAAGGGGTAAGTCATCTTATTTTTTCTGAAGAAGAAGTGACAAAACTATATGAAACATGTCTACCAAAAGATGTCGCCTCCAATGACTCAAATGAAAGCGCCATTATGAAATTAGGTTTCCTTACAGAAATTGACAATATGGTTTCAGCAGCAGTCATTACAGAGTTTTCAAATTTTTTAGATGTAGAAATATATGGAATGGTGCCTTCCCTTAAAGTGATAAAAGCTTCAGAGGTAAGTGAGCATCTTTCAAATGAATCAGCTGAATTTGAATCAGTTATTCATTTCAAAGCCGTATTTCATGGCAAAGAATTGAACATTTGTCCAGATTTTGTTTGGGCATTCCATGATAAGTTTGTGGATAAAATAAAGGATCGATTATAATTCCTTGCCCTAACTCACCTAAAGATCCATAACCGTGTATATTTAATATCAATGAGAAATTAGTAAATAAGATGAGCAAAACAGTATTGATAGTAGATGATTCCATCTACATGCGATCACTTATTAAAACCGCTTTAGAAGGAGCAGGTTTTGAAGTGGTGGGAGAAGCACCTAACGGTGAAACAGCGATTGATTTAGCGCTAGAAACTCAACCAGATTTAATTACCTTAGATAATATCTTACCCGATATGATGGGGTTTGAAATTTTAAAAGTGCTGAAAGAGGAAGCGGTAGGAGCCAAAGTAATCATGGTAAGTGCAGTTGGACAGCAAACGGTAGTAAATAAAGGACTTTCGCTTGGTGCTTCTGAGTATATTGTGAAACCATTCACAGAAGAGGACTTGCTAAAAGTTGTAGAAAAAGTAATGGCTGGATAAGCATTGATTTATTAAATGATTAAAAGACTCCATAATCTCCCGATAAGGCAAAAGTTTGCAATAATTATTATTCCTCTAATAGTAATAATTATTGCATTTGATTACCTCCAAGTTCGATATCACTATTTGGATTATTCTGATTCAGTGCGTTTGAATAAAGCCATCACTGTAGGTATAGAAATCAACCACCTTGTTCATGATATTCAAAAAGAGCGAAGTATTTCTTCTGGATTTCTGTCGAACGATGGGGTTAGTTTCGAAGACCAACTAAATGCTCAACGCATTAAAACAGATAGTACACTTGAACAATACTATAAAGAATTGTCTAGTGGAGATCTAGAGTCTTTAATCGAGTTTCATCAAGAAGATCTGAATGAATTAAATTCTTATTTTGCTAAAATTGAAGTTTTGAGAAATAATATTGATAACCATCGTATTACTTCTGAAGAATCTATCGAGCAATTTTCTGAAATAAATACATTCGCACTTAATACGGTAATAAAACTAATTGATGAAACGAGAGATAAAGATGTAGCTCAACAAGTTCATGCCATTATATACTTCTTGAAATCAAAGGAAATGGCAAGTATTGAACGTGCCATCGGTACACAAGCTTTTTCTAAAAATCATCTTGGATTTGAACTCTATAACAGATTTACGACGCTAGTTGCTAACCAGGAATCTTACCTTGACGCATTTAACATTATTGCTGATGAGGACTTTAAAGGTTATTACAGTCAAATCGTATTTGGAGAAGAGGTAGAGGAGGTGTCTCGTATGAGACAAGTACTTTTTGATAATGATACACTTACTGAAGATCCTAATCATTGGTATGAAGTAAGCACTGTAAAAATCAACTTACTTAAGAAAGTAGAAGACTATATGTCTGACGATATTCAGACATACATGGATCAAATTGCTGCGAAATCAGTACGTAACTTCTGGACGTTTCTAGTCCTTGATATAAGTATTGGCTTTCTAGCGATTTGGTTAATGACGACCATAGTGACCAACCTATTGAAGAATGTAAAAGTACTTGAGTCATATACCAAAAGAATTTCATCCGGTGATATGTCGAAAAAGGTTTCAATTGAAACAAAGGATGAACTAGGACGATATGCCAACACCTTTAACAAAATGGTATTTGAAATTAGAAAATCTCATTTTGAATTAAGAAAACAACGGGATAAAGCCAATTTCTTATATAAGAATATATACGGCGTATCTTTAGTAGTTTTTGAAAATATTCAACAAGGAATTTTCTTATTAGATAAAGAATTTAAGATTTCGAAATTTCATTCAAAAGCGATGAAAGAAATCTTTAGTAACGATAGAATCGCTGGTGAAAATTTCACCAATTTCATGCGGCCATTAATCTTACCAAGAGAATTGGAAGCGCTCGAGATGTTCATGAAACATTTATTCAACCCTGATATGGATGAACAAGTGGTGAATCAGCTGAACCCTGTTGATCAAGTAAAAATTCACACAGAACAAGATGGAATAGTTGCTACCAAATACATAAGAGTAGAATTTACAAGAATCTTTAGAAAAGATAGAATTCAAAATATCATGGTTACAGTGTCTGATGATACTGAGTCAATCTTATTGCAGCAACATCTAGATGAAGCAGAGAAAAAGAAGCAGCTTGAAACCGAAAGAGTGCTGAGTATATTGAAAATTGATCCTTCCGTCTTAAGAGGGTTTTTGCATAATTCTAGAAAAATGCTGAAAAGCATTTCTGAACGCTATGAGAAAAATGACAGAGATGAATATTCAGAATTATTAAGTTTCACTTTCAATACTATCCATAACTTAAAGGGTAATGCTGTAGTAATTGGAATGGAATTAATGTCTAATAAATTCCATGAGATTGAAGAAACAATATCAGCACTTCAATCTAAAGACGTAAGAGGAAAGGATTTCTTAGCGGTACTTTATGAAATAGATGAAGCGGACAGAATGATCGCAGAGATTTCTGAAATGTTGAGTAAGATTGTTAGCATTTACAAAAAATTCCCAGCTGAGGGAAATGCTACTTCTAACATTATGGTGATTGATTCGCTTGAGAGAGGCATTGAACACATAGGTAAGGAAGTAGGTAAAGAAGTAGATCTTGTTTTTGAAAACAAAGACAATTTAATTTTACCAGAACCATATATTGAGCCATTCAAAGACATTATGATTCAGCTTATTCGTAATTCGATGGTTCACGGAATTGAGCTTCCAAATGATAGAATTACAGCAGGTAAAGTCCTAAAAGGAAAAATTCAGATATCATTATCTCATACACCTAAGTTTATCAATATTGTGTATACAGATGATGGAGACGGCCTTAATTTGAAGAAGATCATGACAAAAGCTGTTGAAAATGGAATTGTTACTGAGTCTGATTTAGTGAAGATGAGAGACAAGGAAGTAGCAGAATTGATTTTTCACGAAGGATTCTCTACCAATGATGTTGCAGACAAAAATTCAGGTAGAGGGCAGGGTATGCCACTTATTAGATCACTAATAGAGCAAAATAAGGGTACATATAAAATAGAAAGTAAAGGAGGAAAATCATTTGGTATGACGATCAAATTTCCTGTGTTGGACGAAATAACTATGGAAGAATGAAGAGATTACTAATCGTAGATGACTCCTCTGTGATGCGTAGAACCATCGAAAAAAATCTGGCGGAATATGACCTTGAGATAATAGGTCAAGCAGCTAATGGTATCGAAGCAGTCGAGATAGTGAAGAAAGAAAGACCTGATGTAGTTACCTTAGATATTACCATGCCAGAGATGGATGGTATTGCTTGCTTGGAGGAAATCATGAAGATCAATCCAGAAACAAAGGTGATGATTATAACCGCGTTATCAGATAAACTGACTGGTTTGACTGCACTTGATAAAGGGGCTAGAGGGTTTCTATATAAACCTGTTAGTGCTGCTGATTTAGAAAAATCATTCGATAAATTGCTCAAAAGGAATGGAAAGTAGAAAAGAAGAATTCGAAGCTACATGCAATCTGTTCATCAATTCAGTGAGCAACTACTTCAAGCATTTGACAGAAATAGATTCTGATACGAGGGTTCCTTATCTAAAAGAATCAGAAGGCTTGATCCTAAAGGACTATACTGGTATGATAGGAATATCTGGAAGCAGAAAGGGGTTTGTGTATATATCGGCAAATAGAGCAATGTTCGCTAATCTCATTAGCCTTTTTATTGGTATTGAGGATCCATCTACCGAAGATATTTTGGATATGGCAGGGGAAATATCAAACGTGGTGGCTGGTAATGTTAGAGCAAATTTGGGGGCAAACTTTATGATTTCTGTCCCAACAGTTTTTGAAGGTATGCCTGAAGGACTAAGTATTCCAGATAATGTATCCATGTATGTTATTCCAATAAAATGGAACGGGCATGAGGCTTTTGTTGTATTAGGGTTAGAATAATGGGAAATTCTTATAAGAAATCAACTGCAGATACTAATTGGCTAATAAATCTAGACAAGATAGAGGATAGTACTCGAAAGAATTATTTTTCTGTTTTACCACAAGAAGAATCTCTACTTCACAACTTCTCAGATGGATTTGTCTTTAACAAACCGAAAGGTCATGTAGGTGGAGATGGTTTTTGGCTTCATAAGCGGGATAATGATGCCTATTTAGCGCTATTTACATGTGTCGGTGAAGGACATCTGGCTAGCATGATGATAAGGATTTATATGAATGCTCTAAAAAAAATGGTAGAGGGATACTCCATTGATTATACAGGCTCTATTCTTCAATTCCTTCACAATGAGGTCAAAGCACGCTTCAAAAACAAAAATAACATATTACTAAATACCAACGCTAATGTGGGTATAGTGAAATTGAATACTGACACAAAAGAGATGGAATTCGCAGGTGCAAATATGAATCTTCTACAAGTGATTGGAGACCAAGTAAATGTCATAGAAGGCGAGAAACATCAAGTAGGAGAGTCTAAGGAGCGACTAAATTACAGTTCAATTGCTTTGGAAAATTCTAAAGACTCGTCTTTTTATTTGATGAGTAGTGGAATATATAATTTAATAGGTGGACCGTCTTTTAAGAAATTGAGTTCCAGCGAAATTGGAAGATTTCTGATGAGGCGTAATAAAGTTGCAATGCGAGAGCAAAAAATACTTGTGAATGAATTCTTAACTAATTGGACTGGTGCAAGTCAGCAAAACGATGACATCTTAATGATTGGTTTTAAGCCTTAAGTCAAAATTTTCATTAGGTAACTGCCTTTTATTTTTCATTCTTCCGAACAAAATAGGGATTTATGATAATTCCTTTCCACAAATAATTGATATTCAGCATTTATCCGACATGAACCCTCTACCTTTGTGGTTCATTTTTTAAAAACCATTCTTTGAATAATTTCGCAACATTAGGACTTTCTGCATCTATATTAGAAGTCCTCGCCCAACTCGGGTTTGAAAAGCCTACACCCGTACAAGAAAAGGCTATTCCAATGCTACTCAATCAAAATCCAACAGATTTCATTGGCTTAGCTCAAACAGGAACAGGGAAAACGGCTGCTTTTGGACTACCTATTATAGACCTTATTGATACTGACAATAGAGCTACTCAAGCTCTTATCTTGGCGCCAACAAGAGAATTGGCTCAGCAAACAGCGAAGCAATTAGTCGATTTTTCTAGAAACAATAAAAAACTAAATATTGAGGTGGTTTATGGTGGTGCTGCCATCGTAAATCAAATAAAAGCATTAAGAAATCCTACCCAAATTGTTGTTGCAACTCCTGGGCGTTTGATGGATTTAATTAATCGAAAGGCTATTAAATTAGATGACGTTAAATATGTAGTACTCGACGAGGCTGATGAAATGCTTAATATGGGGTTCAAGGAGGCCATTGATGAGATTCTTGAATACACTCCAGAAGAACGTGTGACATGGTTGTTTTCGGCTACCATGCCTAATGACATACGAAAGATAGTAAAGAAATACATGGATAATCCACTTGAGGTTTCCATCAATGCTAGCGAAAAAAGTAATAAGGACATTTCGCATAAGTACGTCATAACTAAGGCTTCCAATAGAATTCCAGCACTTCGTAGGTTCATGGATATGCAACCAGAAATGCGAGGAGTTTTGTTTTGCAGAACGAAAAGAGAAACTCAAGAGATTGCAGATACGCTAAGTAACCAAGGGTATGGAGTAGAGGCACTACATGGGGATTTATCTCAAGGGCAAAGGGATGCAGTGATGAAGCGTTTTAAGACACGATCTATGCAATTATTGATTGCCACAGATGTTGCCGCTAGAGGTATAGATGTGAATGACTTAACACATGTACTTCATCATACACTGCCAGATCAATTGGAAAGTTATACCCATAGAAGTGGCAGAACTGGTAGAGCTGGAAATAAAGGTATTTCATTGGCTTTTATCAATGCGAGAGAGACACGAAAAATTTCAGAATTGGAGCGTAGAATCAACGTAAAATTTGAAAAAATTGAAGTTCCTAGCGTAGAGAAATTGAAGTCAAGTAGAATTAGTAGTTGGGCGCATTTGATCATCAATACCAAAGTAGATGATCAAGCAGATGAAATTATGGTTTCACTTAAAGATCAGTTTGATCATTTAAGTAAGGAGGACATTCTAAAGCGACTGATTACTACTCAGCTAGATCATCTTATGGTGCAGGGGGGAGAAGAAGCCAATCTTAATGAAACAAGCGGTGGGTCTCCAGAACGTAGAGATAGAGGAAGATTTAATCGATATTTTATTAATATTGGTTCTATTGATGGTATGACTAAAGCAGATGTCATTCATTTGATTTCGGATGTATCAGGAATTGATAGAAAATTCTTTGGTGATCTGGATATGCAGAAAAATTGCTCTTATTTCGATATCGATAAAGACAATGACGCCAACCTAAGCAAAAGCTTTAAAGATGAGCAAATTGAGGGAAGAAGCATTCGCGTAAATTTGGATGATGCTGTAAATCAAAGAAGTAAATCTGGATATGGAGGAGCAAAAAATGGGAAGGGAGATTTTAGAAAAAAAGGAAAAAGAGACTTTAAACGATCAGGAAGAAGAAGGCAATAGTTGATATCTATTTGAAAATAATCATAACAAATTCTTAACTTGCAGCTTATTAACATAAATAGGAAAAAAATAACATATGTCGAAATCCCAAAATACATTCATCAAAAATCAAAAAGAGAAGAAAAAAGCTCAAAAGAAAAAAGAGAAAGAGGAGAAGAAACAAGAGCGAAGAGAAAACAATCTGAAAGGTGGAGACCTTTCCGATATGATTGCCTATGTAGATGAATTTGGGAATATTGTTGATGAGAAGCCTGAAGAAAAACCAGTGCCTAAAAAGAAAGAGGAGAGAAATTGAATTAATCGATCTATAAAATAATTTTAATAAAAAAAGGGAGAGCTATTTAGCTCTCCCTTTTTGTTTATGCTGTTTCCTAGCCTATGCTTCTATCAATTTCTTTTTCTCTAAGTACTCATCATACGTACTTAATGTATCCATAAACCCATCAGGACGTAATTCTAATACTCTGTTGGCTATAGTCTGTGTAAATGTGTGATCATGAGAAGTGAACAAAACAGTTCCAGGAAAATCTTTTAGCGAATTATTGAATGCTTGAATAGACTCCAGATCTAAATGGTTGGTAGGCTCATCTAGAATCAAAAGGTTTGCACCTTGAAGCATCATGCGTGAAGTCATGCATCTTACCTTTTCTCCTCCAGAAAGTACGCTACACTTTTTCAATGTCTCTTCTCCTGTGAAGAGCATTTTCCCAAGGAAACCTCTGATATACACCTCATCTTTATCTCCAGTAGAGTATTGTCTGAGCCAATCAATTAAATTCTCGTTGGACTTAAAAAAATCTGAATTATCATTTGGTAAATATGCTTTCGTGATGGTTTGCCCAAATTTAAATTCCCCCGAAGAAGGTTGTTGCTCTTCCATCAAGGTTTGAAAAAACGAAGTAACCGCCAAACTATCATTCGCCACTACAGCAATTTTATCCCCTCTATTTATAAATAAATCTACGTCCTTGAAAAGGTACTCTCCATTTACTTCTTTGCTCAATTTAGACGTTTCTAAAATCTGATCTCCTGCTGTTCTGTTTTGATTGAAAATAATTGCAGGATATTTCCTATTGGAAGGCTGTATGTCATCTAGCTTGATCTTGTCTAGTAGCTTTCTTCTACTTGTAGCTTGCTTAGACTTAGAAGCATTTGCACTAAATCGAGCTATGAATTCTTGTAGTTCTTTTTTCTTCTCTTCGGCCTTTTTATTGGCAGATGATCGCTGACTCAATGCTAGTTGACTAGATTCATACCAGAAAGAATAGTTTCCCGTAAATAACTTGATCTGACCAAAGTCAATATCTGCAACATGCGTACACACGGTATCTAAGAAGTGTCTATCGTGAGAAACAACAATCAGTGTGTTGTTGAATTCTAGCAAGTAATCTTCCAACCAAGCGATGGTTTGAATGTCTAAATCATTCGTAGGCTCATCAAGAATAAGAATATCTGGATTTCCAAAAAGAGCCTGAGCAAGAAGAACTCTCACCTTTTCGGTACCATTGAGTTCTTTTACTAACTTATAATGATCAGCTTCAATTATTCCCAATCCACTTAAAAGAGCTGCTGCATCAGATTCCGCATTCCACCCATCCATATCGGCAAATTTTGCTTCAAGATCAGAAGCTTTATTTCCATCTGCCTCATTGAAGTCAGGTTTTGCATAAATGGCATCCTTTTCATTCTTGACATCCCATAATTCTTTATGCCCCATCATTACAGTGTCTAACACAGGAATTTCATCATACGCATTATGATTCTGGCTTAGAACAGCCATTCTTTTCCCTGGCTCTATTTTAACAGATCCTGAGTTAGGATTGATTTCACCTGAAAGGATTTTCAAGAAAGTAGATTTTCCTGCACCATTGGCGCCTATTACACCGTAGCAGTTACCTTGTGTGAAATTGATGTTTACTTCATCAAATAAAACGCGCTTACCGTACTGTAGAGAAATGTTCTGAGTTGAAATCATAAATCGCTGAATTTGAGCCGCGAAGGTACTAAATTTAGCTGTAGATTGAAGAATTTGTAATTTGGAATTTTTAGTTGCTAATTATGTTGCTTAATAATTGGAATCCAACATTACCATCCAGCGCCCATTAGGCTGCTTTTCCCAGACTATCATGTAGGGTAGAGGATAGGAGCCACTACATTGGCCTATTTCAAAAGTAATTGAATCTGAAACACTAATCACGCGATTTGGAGTCAGCTTAAGAGTATATGATGGGTTACTCATATAAGTATATTCAGATGTAATATCATTTGTACCTTTGAGTAAACGGCCTCTATTATAATAATAAGCATCAGCAGTATATAGGGTATTTACTAACTTACTACTTTCATGATTATTGCAGAGTGTCATCCATTTTTCTCTAGCTAGATTAATATCATCTCCTGAGCCATTAGTATCTTCATTTTGATAGATTATGAGTAAATCAATTTGATCTAAGGATGATTGATCTTCACTCTTAACCATCATTACAGAAAATGTATTCTCATCGATTTTGATAACACCCATTTCATATGCTAAACTATTATTGACTACTTTTAAATAGCGCTTGATGTAAACGCTATTTAATGAAGTGAACTCACTAATGAATTCTTGAATTTGTGATTCTTCGCTGATTAACTTTCCTTGATTAAGGATATACACTCTGTCACTCAGGCTGTTCAATAAATTTTCAGAAGTGTCGTTTGATCCTTGACCTATGAGAGAGCCAAACCAAAATAGTGTAATAGCAGTAAATAGGTACTTCATTAAATAGATATTTCAATTATTAATTTGGCTCTTATCTTTAGAACGAAATATTAATAGAAGATAAAAGTACTTTTCTCATTTTACTTTTAATGAATCCTTGGCAATTATCTTTATGGTCACGTCAAAAAGTAACATTAAAATATTAATAGGAGTATGTCCATTTTTGGAGCACTTGTAAAAAAAGGAATTGAGATTAATCAAACGCTAACTTTTACCCCCGACGCACCAGGGATACAACAAGAAAAGCAGCTTAAAGAATTACTTAAAAAGGCAAAAGATACTGCCTTTGGTAAATTTTATGGCTTCAAGGAATTACTAGAAGCTGATGATGTCATCAAAGCTTTTAAGAGCGAAGTTCCTATTTTTGATTATCACCAGATGCATGAAAATTGGTGGCATAAACAGCAAGAACATCCTGATATTTCTTGGCCAGGAAAACCAGACTTTTTTGCCCTAAGCAGTGGAACAACGGGTAAATCCAGTAAGCGAATTCCTATAACAGATGATTTTCTTCAAAGTATGAGGGATGTAGGGACATCTTTAATACGCTCAATACCCAATTTCGATTTTCCTCAGGAACTTTTCGAAAGCGAGATACTAATGCTAAGTAGTAGTGCTAATTTAAGTAAGCACGAACAAGGCTATCTTGAGGGAGAAATAAGTGGAATAAACGTCAGTAATTTTCCCGACTGGTATGATCTCTTTTATCGACCCGGGAAAGAAATAGCGGCTATCTCTGATTGGGATGAGAGAGTAAAACAAATAGCGAAAGAAGCTCCAAATTGGAATATTGGAGCTGTGGCTGGTATACCTTCTTGGGTACTGCTAATGTTACAAGAAGTCATCAAGTATAATAAAGTGAAGACCATTCATGACATCTGGCCCAATCTCACGGTATATGCTAGCGGTGGGGTTGCTTTCGAAACCTACCGAGAAGACTTTGAAGCTATTTCTGGTAAGCCAATTACCATTATAGATACGTATCTCGCCTCAGAAGGCTTCTTTTCCTATACAGCTAAGCCAAATACGTTAAACATGGAAATAGCGCTCTCTCACGGTTACTTCTATGAGTTTATACCTTTTGATGAACGTGGAGTAGATGAGACGGGAGGCTTGCTTGAAAACCCTGTTTCATTAACGATCGATGAAGTGGAACTTGATCAAGATTATGTGCTAATTATTAGCTCGTGTGCAGGTGCATGGAGGTATCAAATAGGCGATGTAATCAAATTCACTGATCTTAATCCACATGAAATAAAAATTACAGGGAGAACGAAATTCTTTCTAAATGTAGTCGGCTCTCAACTATCCGAAGAGAAAATGGATGATGCCATTTTGGAAGTCTCCAAATCTCTTGATATCACCATTAATGAATACTCTGTAGCTGCGATGAAAAATGCAGATCAAGACTACATTCACCAGTGGATCATTGTGTCTGAAAAGGAAGTGAGTAATGACAAGTTTAAAGAATTGCTAGATAAAGCATTAAAGGAGGCTAACAAAAATTACGGAGTAGCTAGGAGCAAGGCGTTGAAAGGAATATCTGTGAAAGCTATCTCTAAAGAAGTATATCACAATTACTTGGCACAAGGAAAAAAGAAAGGTGGTCAAGTAAAAACTCCAAAAGTAATGGGAGAGGAGAAAATGAAGAAATTCTTAAAGTTTATCGAGGAATCATAGTTCCGTTTCTGGAGTTCCAGGAATAATGGTATGTTCCCATGCTTCTACGTCCTCTAACGGCATGTAGTATTTTCTAATTTTATCTTTATATCCCTCTGCAAGCAAATCATGCTCAAGAATGAATCGCTTTGTGATGATGATCTGATCTCTGAATCCATTTTCCATGGCTATGCGATCTGCAGCATGTTCTGCCTCTTTTTTAAACTTTTCGGAAAACACATACTTAAAACCGTAGGAAACCATTTGTAAGGCATTGTAAGGTTGATAATCTACAATATGACCTAACTCATGGGCAAACCAACCCACTAGCACATCCTCTGGAAGTTCATTCACTTTTAGGTTTTGGCTATCACGAACGAAAATGGCCAACTTCACTTTATATTTTTTCTCTCCTAATAAGATACTCCTCCAGCTGATCACAGGCTGAGCTTGCATGGTAGAAGACTTGATGGGTTTTTGCTTCAATTCCAATTGAAATGGATGCAACATTTTGTACTTACTTACCACTTCTAAAAAGCACTTTCTTACCTTCTCATTTCCTACATTTCTAAAACTTACATTCATTTAGCTAGTCTTTTTAGTGCTTGATCCCAATCCGCTATCAAGTCATTCACATGCTCAAGCCCTACAGAGATTCTAAGAAGATTTGCAGGTGTTTTACTATTTATTCCTTCTACTGATTTCCTATGCTCTACCAGACTTTCCACACCACCCAAACTAGTGGCTACAGTAAATAGTTCTAGATGATTTGAAACCGCAATTGTTTGTTGCTCATCTCCCTTTACCAAAACGGAAAGCATGGCACCATACCCATCTTTCATTTGTTTCGTTGCTACTGCATATTGTTGGTGACTTTCTAGACCAGGGTAGTTTACCTTTTCAATCATGGAATGTGCCTCAAGAAATTGCGCTAGTTTCATTGCAGTTTCAGTTTGTGCTTTTACTCTTAAGTGAAGTGTTAAGATTCCTCTGGAAATAAGCCAACAATCAAAAGCAGAGGGGACTGCTCCAGCCAAGGTCTGAATTCGAGCTGTTTTATTAGAAAACTCATTATTCTCCTTAAATACAATACAACCTCCCAACACATCACTATGACCGCCGAAATATTTGGTCGTAGAATGGATCACAATATCGGCTCCCAATTCAATGGGTCTTTGCAAAACAGGTGATGGCCAAGTGTTGTCCACTGCGAGAAGTGCGTTATTGTCATGAGCGATTTTGGCCACTCTAGTAATATCGGTAATTTTCAATTGCGGATTTGAGGGAGTCTCTATCCAAATGAGTGCGGTGTTTGATTTAATTTCTTTTAAGATGGAATCTTCATTAGCCATATTAGCCAGGCTAAATTCAAGTTTCCACGACTCAAAAACTTCGGATAATAAGGCATAAAGTGCATAGTAAACGTCATCAGGGATTATTACGTGATCTCCAGGCTTTAAACTTTGGAAAACAGCACTGATGGCTGCCATACCGGAAGCAAATGCCAAGCAGGAAGAGCCGCCTTCCAATTGCATGATCGTATTTTCAAGTACTTGCCTGTTTGGATTGCTTATTCTAGAGTATATGAAATCATTGTGATAGGAGCCATCTGCATTTCGCTGATAGGTAGATGATAGCTGTATAGGAGGGCTTACTGGATTTGAATCAGGTAAATGTTTCAAGCTTTGTATGGCATCTGTTTCAAAATGATACTTCTTTGACATGTCTATTGGTTTAAGTAATCACAAATTAAACTATTCCAATGGAGCGACAAGTAGAAATTTCAATGATGATAAATGGATCACAATAAATCCACTAGTAAAAGAAAATTATATAAGAGTGTGACATAGGGTTGTCACACTCATTTTCTATCTTTCTCAAAAATTAATATGATTTAATGGAGTTTATCACAAACAAAGAGGTAGATCAAATCATTTCTAATTATCCAGAAAGAGCTCAGCAGAGATTGAATCAGCTACGAGAATTGATTATCGATACAGCTGAAAAAGATGATATTACGAAATTGGTTGAAACAACTAAGTGGGGCGAACCCAGCTATATCTCCAAGAAAGGAAGTACCATTCGAATGGATTGGAAGGCAAGAAATCCAGATAAATATTACCTCTACTTTATTTGCTCAACAGAACTAGTTAGTACTTTTAAAATCATTTTTGGAGATGAGCTGCGATTTGAAAAGAATAGAGCAATTGAATTAAATCTGAATGAACCCATTCCAGTATCAGCTCTTAAAAGATGTCTTTCGCTAGCACTCAACTATCATAAAGTGAAGCATTTACCTTTATTAGGTGTTTAATACAGCTTAGT
>CAYGTD010000047.1:5508-16527 GCA_964352725.1 uncultured Roseivirgaceae bacterium | reverse complement strand
GATACTAATAATAGTACAGAATAGGTTCGAATCCTCTCACTCCGACAGAAAAAAGGTTAATCATTAAGTTGATTAACCTTTTTTTATTTCCATTTATAATGCCATATTATCCTCGATCTATCAAAAAATTTTCTTCCAATTTTGATACTGAACCTAATCTATTCTTGAGTTTAGTGAATATTCAAAGGAACTTTCTAGCTTTAAGCTATGTGGAAAAAAATTAAGCCAATCGATCTAATGCGTCCAGATAAATTGCTTTTTTCAGGACTAAAAACTTTAACCGATTTTACACTTACACCTGTAACAATGTATGCTGACCTGAAAGCAAAGTCTAAAGGTAAAGCCGAAATCATTTTCATAGGTGAGCAAAAGCAAGAAGAGGTCAAATTACAATTATTTGATTTTGATGAAAATCATTTATTTGAAAGCGAGGAAAAGGACGTTAAGGTGATGGGTAGCCTTTCTGATAAAAAAAAATATTGGCTAAACATTCATGGACTACATGAAGTAGGCTTAATTCAGGAATTAGCAGAGATTACTGATTTAGATAGACTGTCTGTTCGCCAGTTGCTCGATACAACTCAAAGACCTAAGGTGGAGGAATTTGACAACTACCTTTTCTTCTCAATAAAATCTATGCTTATTACCTCCAACAATGAAATTGACACGGAGCAACTGTCTTTCGTGCTTGGTCACAATTACATTCTTTCTTTTCAAGAAAAAGAAAGTGATCACTTCGATGATATTAGATTGAAGATTAGGGAGGGAATTGGTTTTGTAAGAAAGCGTACCATCGATTATTTACTCATCCAACTACTTGATGCTATTCTTGATAATTATTTTGAAACTATTGAAGATATTAATGAAAGTGTGGCTTCATTAGAAAATGAAGTGTATAATGATCCAAAGAAAGAAACATTATACAAATTGGAGAAACTAAAAAAGATGGCTGATTTAATCAAAAAATCATTGACCCCCTTTAAAGAATCTGTCAATTATATTCTTAATAACAGAACATCCTTTTTTCAAAAACCGAACATTAAGTACATACATGACTTAAGCATGAGTTGCTCAAACGCCATTGAGGAAGCTGATTCTACTGGTCGCTCATTGGAGAGTTTAACTAATATTTATTACGCTTCGCTCAGCCAAAAAATGAATGAAACAATGAAGGTGCTGACAACTGTTGCTACTATCTTCATTCCTCTTACTTTCATTGCAGGTATTTACGGCATGAATTTCACATACATGCCTGAATTGGAATATAGATATGGCTACTTTGTTATTTGGGGCATCATGCTAATTATTTTGGCCGGTATGGTAATTTACTTTAAAAAGAAAAAGTGGCTTTAAATGACTTATTCAATCAAAAAGCATTAAACTTGAAGTGAATACATTTCTAAAACCATGAAGTCAACCAACAATACTTACTCATTTATATTTTGTATAACCATATTGCTTGCTAGCTGTACGACAATACCAAAAGATGAAGAAAAGAGCCAAGAAGCAATCAAAGATGAGAAAACAATCCACGACATTGAGCAGCTATTGAAAGATCTTCCCCCACCCTCACTTGTTCCATTTACCCTCAAAGAGATTGGTGCTGGATTTGACAAGGCGCATATCAATTCATTGGAATCCATGGAAAGCTACAAAAGCAACAGAGATAAAGTTGCTTTAAATATGGGTGTATATGCCTCTGATATCAGTTATTTAGCGGCTTATGGTCACGAAGAAGATTGCATAGAATATCTAAAGACTTCTCACAAAATGGCTGAATTTTTAGGTGATTCAGCTATTTATGGTCAGGCTGAACTCAATGAGTTCAGAGGTCATATTAAAGATCAAAATGAAGAAGAAATTTCTAGAATTCTAGGTAAGATGTTCATGGAAACGAGTATTGAAATGGAAGAGTCTCACCATTTAACGATGGCGGGTCTAGCCTTGACTGGCAGTTTTGTAGAGGGACTTTATCAAGCTGTAATTACACTTGAAACCTTTTCAAACACAAAAGAAAACGAAAAGTTGTTGGAGCCTCTGGTAAAAATAGTTTTAGGAGAAGAGCAAGCTCTTCTTGATATCATCAAAGTTTTAGAAGATCTTCCATTCGATGATACCATTGCAGATATGATTACCGAGCTTTCAATTCTTGATCGTTTATACAAAGGCGACCTTCAAGAGATAGAAGAGAAAATGGCAAATGATCCTAATTTCATTCTTACAAGAGACGTAATGAGAGACATAACATTGGAGGTAAAAAGAGTAAGGAAGGCAATTACAGAATAAATTACCATTTAATAGTTTCTATTCCCTTTTCCTTCAAGTACATATTGCTCTTTGAAAAGTGCTTGTTTCCAAAAAATCCATTGTAAGCTGAAAATGGTGAAGGATGAGGAGATTTAAGAATTAGATGTTTATCAGTATTTATGAAATCTCCTTTTTTTTGAGCATATGCTCCCCACAAAACAAAAACAATGTTCTTCTTCGTGACAGACACTACTTTTAAAATAGCATCTGTAAACTCCTCCCACCCCCTCTTCTGATGAGATCCTGGACTATTGGCCCTTACTGTTAAAGTAGCATTTAGCATAAGAATGCCTTGCTTAGCCCAACGTTCCAAATTTCCTGAATCAGGAATATCAACTCCCAAGTCACTTTTTATTTCCTTAAAAATATTCTGCAACGATGGAGGATATTTCACACCTTCATTCACTGAAAAACATAATCCATTTGCCTGCCCTAAACCATGATATGGGTCTTGTCCTACTATTACTACTTTCAGATCATTAAATGGACAATGATGGAATGCGTTGAATATTTGCGATGCAGGAGGATAGACTTGATGGCTTTTATATTCTTGCTTTACAAAAGAGGCAAGTTCTTTAAAGTAAGGTTTATCAAATTCATCGCTTAACCGCTCTTTCCAGCTTTCCTCAATAATAACTTCCATTTTTTTCTAAATTCTTAGATGGTTTTTTTGGTAAATTAAATTGAATTTCATTTAAATTGTCAGCGATAACGATGATAACAGGTACTACCAAAGGAATTAAAGTTTCTGTAGAAACAAACTACCAGCCAGAGCATTCGCAACCGGCCAATGATCACTTTGTGTTTACATACCGAATTACAATCGAGAATAGTTCTAATAATACTGTTCAGCTAAAGGCTAGACATTGGGATATAGTAGACGCAACACATCCAAGACACGAAGTAGATGGTGAAGGAGTAGTTGGAAAACAACCCGTATTAGAACCTGGACAGGTACACCAATACGTATCAGGGTGCAACCTTAGATCAGGATTGGGTAAAATGAGTGGATTCTATACCATGGAACGTATTATTGATGGCCGTCTGTTTAATGTGGAAATTCCAGAATTCTACATGGTTGTTCCTTTCAAACTGAATTAATATTGCTTCCCTTATTGCTTTTTAGAGCAAAATATTTCCTTCTTCACCAATTTACGGCTGTAGGCGCACACTCCTTACACTCACCATTTGTATATAAATTATACAAGGAGGTGATAAAAAAATCATCAAGAAGTCTAGTTCCTGAAATTGAAAAAACTAGAAAACAACTCAAAAAAAATCGTCAAATACTGTCTGTGGTAGATTTTAAAGAGGGCAAAAGTCAGCTAAAATCTATTGCCTCTATTGCAAAGACATCTTTAAGTCGGCCAAAGTTTTCATCTTTCCTCAAACTACTTATTGATTATATAGAAGCAGAAATAATACTAGAAACAGGCACTTCTTTAGGCGTCAACACACTGTACTTATCCAGTGCATTAAGCTCAAAGAAAGTAATCACTATTGAAGGATCCCCAATTATTAGCCATGTGGCTAATGAAGTTTTTACACTTCATAACAATCAAAATATTGAGTCTATTCAAGGAAGTATTTACGATGTTTTTATATCCGCAATAGTTAAGCATCAACCAAATTTCGTTTTTCTTGACGCTGACCATAGAGGCAATGCTATTGATTTCTATATTGAAAACATCTTAATACATATTCCAAGTGTTAATTGCATCATCATCCATGACATTTACTGGTCAAAGGATATGTATGCAAAATGGAATGAAGTAGTCGAGAATAAACACTTCAATCTCACAATTGATATTTTTCAGGCTGGGTTAATTTTTCCTAATCTGGAAATGCCAAAACAACATTTCAAATTGAAATTCTAAAACACTACTCAATTAGCTACTTTTGCACTCCAAAATATAAAACACATGGAAGAAAATAGCACAGCAGAAGATCAACCTGAATTCTTAAAACCAAAAAAGAATAGAACTCCTCTGTTTCTAATTCTCATTTTCATTCTTTTAGCGGCAATACTATTTTTCTACAATCAAAACCAAAACCTAGAGACTGAAAGAGCCCAACAAGAACAAGAAATTTCAAATACTTATTTAAAGCTAGATTCTATATCAAATGAATTGGATCAGAAAATATTAACTATCAAAGAATTAGGTGGAAATATTGATACACTAACTGCTCTTAAAATTCAACTTGAGGAAGATAAAAGATCTCTTATTTCTCGAGAAAAGAATCAAAGAAATCAAATTACAAGACTAAATGATCGTGTAGATGGGTATAAAGAACTGCTTTTAATTAAAGATTCAGAAATAGTTGAGCTACAAAAAATAAATGAAAAATTAGCTGAAGAAAATACAACGCTCAAGGTTGAGAAGAATCAATTAAATCAATCCATTCAACAGCTGGAAAAGAACAAAGAAGAATTGGCTGGAAAAGTGGCGGTTGCTTCTATACTGCAAATAGAGGGGATGAAAACGTATGCCGTAAGTGATAATGGTAAAGAAAGAGAAGGCGAATTCAGAAATAGACATATCAATAAACTAAAAATACAATTCAGTGTTATAGAAAATCAGATTGCCCCTATCGAGGGAAAGGAATTACTGCTGAGAGTGATAGCACCTGATGGCAATGTATTGTTTGATGTAACTCGAGGATCTGGTTCATTCACTTTTGAAGGACGTGAGATGTTTTATACTGCCAAGCAAGAGATTTTGTATGACAAAAACAGTCAGCTAGTTACTTATATGTATGACAAAGGAAGCGATTACAATGTGGGTCAGCATAGAGTAGAAGTATACACGGATAATTACCTGATGGGCAAAGGTTCATTTATGGTGAAATGATCATTAAAACATCTTTTACACATTGCTATTTCTCAATAAATAGTTAACTTCGCACCTCATTTTTTAACATTAGTTCTTAATTTATTTTTAACATGACAAAGAATTACGAAACGGTATTCATTTTAACTCCCGTTTTATCTGAAGCTCAGATGAAGGATACTGTCGGAAAATTCAAAAAAGTTCTTACTGATAATGGTGCAAAAATCATTAATGATGAGAACTGGGGTCTTAGGAAACTAGCCTACCCTATTCAGCATAAAACCACCGGGTTTTATAATCTGATTGAATTTGAAGCAGATCCATCCATCGTACGAAAGCTAGAGATAGAGTACAGGAGAGACGAAGCTGTAATGAGATTTCTCACTACAGTGCTAGACAAACATGCGATTGTTTACAATCAGCGTAGAAAGAAAGGCGAATTCAATCAAAAGAAAGACGAAAAGAAAAAGGAGGTAGCTAAATGACACTACAGAACGAACCAATAAACAGAGAACAGAAGAAGGATAAGTACTGCCGATTCAAAAAGAGTGGCATTAAGTACATCGATTATAAAGATCCGAACTTCTTATTAAAGTTTGTGAACGAGCAAGGTAAGATTCTTCCTCGTAGATTGACTGGAACAAGCTTGAAATACCAAAGAAAAGTTGGTCAAGCGATTAAGAGATCAAGGCACATAGCTTTGATGCCATATGTTGGAGATTCCCTTAAATAATTACTAAAATGGACATTATACTAAGAGAAGATATACAAGGACTTGGCTACAAGGACGATACTGTTGTTGTAAAGCCTGGATATGGTAGAAACTTTTTGATCCCTAGAGGAATGGCGATTATCGCTAGTACTTCTAACAGAAAGATGATTGATGAAAACATTCGTCAAGCTGCTCATAAAGCAGAAAAAGCAATCAAAGATGCTCAAGAAATGGCCAAGAATATTGGTGAATTGACCCTTGAAATCAAAACGAAAGCCGGAGAAAGTGGAAAAATATTTGGAGCGATCACTGCTATTCAAGTAGCGGAAGGATTAGCTAACAAAGGTTTTGATATAGATAGAAAGAGAATTTCATTTGAACAAAAAATCAAAGAACTAGGTGAGTACACTGCCATTCTTGATTTACATAAAGAAGTTCACCATCCAGTTACTCTTAAAGTAGTTGGGGAGGAATAAAATCTTTCTAAAAATTTCCAAAAGCTCTTTCAGAATTCTGAAAGAGCTTTTTTTATGCATCTACGTTTGATAATTTTCTGCAAAAAAGTAAGGCATAAAAAAACCCCTCATTTCTGAGAGGTTCCAAAATTTTATTTTCAAATAGGGGATTATTTATCTTCCTTCTTTGCTGCGGCCTTTTTAGGAGCCGCCTTCTTTGTTTCTTTCTTTTCAGCCTTTGGAGTAGCTGGTTTTTTAGGAGCCGCTTCTTTCTTTTCGGCCTTTACTTTTGGAGCAGCTTCTTTTTTCTCCGCCTTCGGTGATGCTTTTTCTGCTTTAGGAGTTTCAGCTTCTGCTTTTGGTGCAGCTTTTACTTCTTTCTCTGCTTTAGGTTCTGCTTTCGCTTTTCCTTTTTTAGCAAATTCAGCTTTAATCTCTTCAATATCAATGTTTTTGATAGTAGGAACAGCGTTTAAACGCTTTATTGTGTTCACTCTATTCTTAGCAACATTCTTATTTTTCCTGCCTTTTCTTTCTAATCTTGTTACGGCCATTTTGGGTCTTCCTTTGTCAAATGAGCGGCAAATTTAGGGGATTAGTTAGTTTTGTCCAAAACGAATTTAAAAGCAATTTTTAATGTCTAAAAGTAAGCCTTCATTACCACGTGGAACTCGTGATTTTGGACCAGCAGTTTCTGCCAAGAGAAGTTACATTATCGATAAGATAAAGCATCATTTCAGATTATATGGATTCAATCAAATAGAAACTCCTTCTCTTGAAAATCTATCAACATTAACTGGTAAGTATGGAGATGAAGGAGATCAACTCTTGTATAAAGTACTCAACTCTGGAGATTATCTAAGTAAAACTAGCGAAGATGACTATGAAAAAGGAAGTAAGCACTTGACCTCAAAAATTTCCGATAAAGGATTGAGATATGATTTAACTGTACCTTTTGCTCGTTTTGTAGTAATGAACCAAAATGAAATCTCATTTCCCTTCAAACGATTTCAGATTCAACCTGTTTGGCGTGCCGATCGGCCTCAAAAAGGACGATATAGAGAATTCTATCAATGTGACGCTGACATCATTGGCAGCAAAGGTGAATGGAGTGAAGTAGAGCTTACTCTTTTAGTGAATGACGTTTTTAGTGACCTAGCACTCAATGATTATGTTATTAAAGTAAATCATAGAGACATTCTGTTTCTACTGGCTAATTATGTAGGAATGAAAGAGAAAGCAGTTCCTTTCTGCGCTGAAATCGACAAATTAGACAAGATTGGTGAAGAGAAGGTCATTGAAAACTTATTATCGATTGGTGCTGAGATTGACAAGACAAAAGAAGTAATGAGTCTTCTTACCATTACTGACAGAAATAAATTAATAGAAAAAATTAAATCCATAGACGCTGAAAATACAGGAGTCAAAGAAGTAATCAATTATTTTGATTCGATCGATCAAGTGACAAATGGAAATAGTAAAGTAGAATTAGACCTGAGTTTGGCTAGAGGACTCTCCTATTATACAGGAATGATTTATGAGGTAAAGCCAACTTCCGTTCAAATGGGAAGTATCTGTGGTGGTGGCCGATATGACAATCTTACAGGAGTATTTGGATTGGAGGGTGTATCCGGAATTGGTATTTCCTTTGGGTTAGATCGTATTTACGATGTTTTAGAGGAGCTAAAATTATTTCCAGCGGACGTTGCGCAAACGATTGATGTATTAATTATTCATTTCAATAAAGAAAATCTATCTCATGGTCATCAAATAGTCACCCAGTTGAGACGAAGTGGGATTAAAGCGGAATTATATCCAGAATCAGCAAAGCCAAAAAAACAATTCAATTATGCAGATAAGATTCAAACACCTTTTACATTGATCATTGGAGACGATGAAATGAATTCTCGAAATTATATGTTAAAAAATATGAAGACTGGTGAACAAAAACCTATGTCAATAAATGAAATAATCCAGCATCTAAAAGGTTAAATCATAGAAATGTCTTACTCAAACTAATGATCCAAAGAATTTCCATTCTATTGCTTATAATACTGCCCTTCATATCGAAGGGTCAAGTATTGAGTAGTAAAGGAAGATTTTCAGTGGAATTTGACAAAGGTTGCAATCCTATGACTGTAAATATTACCGAGTTAGATTCTTTCGGTGACATTACTCGGCAATATTTCTTTGAGGAGAACACCAACATTACAAATAACAAAACATATACTTATACCTCATCTAGTACTTATGAGATCGTTCAAGTAATTGGTGTAGATAATCAAGGATCGAAATTTGATACACTTCAAATTGAAGTTTTTGATTCATTTGAGCCCAAAATCAATATCGAAAAATGTAGTGGTAATGAGATTTCAATTACATCGGAAGAAAATACGTATGACTTTATAAGAGTCTATTTTGGAGGAGCTGACTCTGTCCAGATAAGTAATGGAAGCACTTCCTCATTCACATACGCTTCGAGCAGCCTCCAAGCAATAGGCATAAAAGGGTTCTTCACCAATGCTGACAATAAATGCTCAAACTATTTTGAAGAAGTTTTACCTATTCCAGCACTATCAACACCTACTATCTCCTCTTTAGCGATCAAAGAATCATGCAAAGACGTTTTCACGATGTATTTGGAATTAGATTACTATGACTCTCTAATAACTTATCAAGTAGAGTTGAATCAAACTTCATCAACAATATTATTTGAAGGAAAGCTTTTAACAGAGCAACTCATTTTTTCAGATATTCCATTTTTAAAATCACAAACTGATTATTGCGTTCAAGTAAATGCTGTAGACCCTTGCAATGCTTCAAGAGTAGAGGGAACAGAGATATGCCAACAGTCTTCTAATTTATCCCTTTCCCCATTCGAGTCACTCTACTCCACCTACCAAGGCAATGGAATTCTAATTAATCTAGATTCAGTTTCCTCTGGTTCATTTAATGTGTTTAGAAGGAGAAAAGGTGAAACAACCTTTCAAAAAGAAGATTCGGTAACAGCTACATATACAGATGCTATCGGCTCGAATTCGAGAAAGTATTTCTATAAAATCGATTATCAGGACTCTTGCAATCAGATACTCTTCTCGGCAGAAACCAATCCTCCATTCATTGAGTCTACCAAAATCTCAAAAAATTCCTATACTATTGATTACCAGTATTCTTCACAGTTGAATAATGGTATATATTTTTTAGAAGCTATATCAGGGAACGCTGAAAACTCAAGCACTGAACAATACAGAATAGTAAAATCTGCTACTCAAAATTCCTTTAGCTTCAACTTAAAGTTAAATGCCAAAGATGGCACAAGCGTCCAAAAAATCACCACAAAGCTCTATTCTACTAGTGGTGAATTGCTTCGTCAATCGAACTCTATTAACCTAAAGTTTGATATTGAGATCTATGTGCCTACAGCTTTCACACCAAATAATGACGGACTTAATGACACACTTGAGTTATTTGGACTTCCATCGAGTGAAGTTTCAATCAAAATTTATTCAAAATGGGGACAATTGATTTATGCTTCTGACGAACCAGTTCCTGGATGGGACGGAACTATTGCAGGTGAGCTAGCACCAGAAGGAACTTATTTATATGAAATAATCTTTGAGTCTACACAAGGAGAAAAACTAAGGCAAAAAGGTACTTTTGCGCTAATAACAAAATAGAAGGCTATGTTTGATATGATGAAAATGATGGGCAAGGTGAAGGAGATGCAATTGAAGATGAAAGAAGCTCAGGAAGAATTAAAAGATATAAAAGTAGAGGGTGAATCTGGAGGTGGTTTGGTGAAAGCCACAACAAATGGAGCTAAAGAGTTGATTGGATTAGAGATCGATGACTCCCTTGTGAATGCCTCTGACAAAAATATGATGAGAGATTTGATTATCGCTGCAGTAAATAAGAGTCTTCAGGAAGCTGATGAAAAAGGAAAAGAGCATATCAAAAAATCAACGGATGGCTTAATGCCTAACATACCAGGAATGGATCTTTCAGGCATGATGTAAATGACAAAGGTTGCAGTTGTTATTTTAAATTTCAATGGTCAGGCTTACTTAGAAAAGTTCCTGCCTTCTGTGCTTCAATATTCTAAAGAAGCTGAAGTGATCGTAGCAGATAATGCATCTACAGACAATTCCATTCAATTTTTAAAAACCACATTTCCCACTGTAAGGCGAATTGAATTAAGAAGTAATTTAGGTTTTGCAGGTGGATACAATGAAGTTCTCAAAAAGCTTGATACTCAATACTTCATATTGCTAAACTCAGACGTAGAGGTAACTCCAAATTGGATTGATCCAGTAATTACTTTTTTAGATCAAAACCCTCAATATGGAGCTTGTCAGCCAAAAATTTTAGATTTTAATAACAAAAGTAAATTCGAGTATGCGGGAGCAAGTGGTGGATTCTTAGATTTTTTAGGATATCCATTTTGCAGAGGAAGGATTTTTGATACTGCAGAGGAGGACAATGGACAATACGACAACCAATTAGATATATTTTGGGCTTCTGGAGCTTGTCTTTTCGTTAGGTCATCGGTCTTCATAAAAGCTGGCGGTTTTGATGCTGATTTTTTTGCTCATATGGAAGAAATTGATCTCTGCTGGCGTATTCATAGCTTAGGATTAAATATAAAGTCTATTCCATCTTCTGTCGTTTACCATGTTGGAGGTGGCACGTTAGCGAAATCAAGTCCATTCAAGAC
>CAYGTD010000047.1:0-5498 GCA_964352725.1 uncultured Roseivirgaceae bacterium | reverse complement strand
TCAAAACCTACCTCAACTTCAGAAATGGTTTGTTTCTTCTTTTAAAGAATTTATCAATTGGAAAATTACTTCTCAAATTTCCTGTAAGAGTTTTTTTGGATTGGGTTGCCGCAATCAAATTCTTAATTGAAGGAAATGGAAATCATTCACTAGCTATTTTCAGAGCTCATTTAGCCGTACTTCAAAACCTAAAAAAGACTTTAGCTAAACGAGATTTGGTATCGGCTGCTCCAAAATCAAAATTGTTGATCTACGAATATTATCTCAAAAATAATCGAACGTTTAGCTCGATTAAATGAGATTTAATAATACCAAAGTGTATTATTTCTTCTTCTGAGCTCTTTCCTGAAATTCATAATAAAGGCAAGTCCTAAATAGAGGATTACAGGAGATCCAAAAGTAAGGAATGAAGCATAAATGAAAAACAGACGAATACTAGAGGTAGGCATTCTGAATTTTTCTCCTAGCCGGGTGCAAACACCAAAAGCATATTTTTCTATACAATCTTGCATACTCAACAATATAGCACAAAAATAAACAATCATTCTTATAGATTGTTGAATATAAATAACGCAAATACCATTAATTCCATTAATTTTGCGCATTAATAAACTTAAAATTTCATAGTTTATTGTTTGTACAATCAAAAAAAAAGAATCAGATGAGAAAATTTAACCTAGCCATAGCTATAGTCGCCGGAGCAATTTTGCTTTCAGGCTGTAAGCTTGACAAAATGATCAAACTGGCTCAGGAGAATGACCTACAGGTAACCCCTAACCCACTTGAAGTTCACGGTGGAAATGTGCCATTCGAAATGTCAGCCGTTTTACCTCCTAAAATACTTCCTTCGAACACTAGTTTCACTTTAAACACTATTTATGTGTATGGTGATCAAGAGTTAAATGTAGGATCAGTTGAATTTAACGCTTCTGATTTTCCTAACAGTTCAACAACTACCAGTAGAAAAGCAGAAAACTTTAACCTTCCATACCAAGATGGTATGAACCCTGGAACATTATATGTTCAAGGTGTGGCGAAAGATACAAGAAATGGTAAAACCGCAACCGGAGACAGATTAGCGGTTGCTCAAGGACTTATCATGACTTCTGGATGGGTTCAAGATGTTGCATATGCATCTTATGCCGCTCATGGATACAACGATAAAGAAGAACTTGTACCAACAAATGTGAACTTCTTTTTCGACCAAGGAAGATCAAACCTTAGAACCTCTCTATCAGTTGACGGTGAGTCAAATGCAAGTAAAAGAGATAAATTGAGTGCTTTCATCGCTGAAAAGAATGTGACTAGAACTGTAACTATTACAGGTACTCACTCTCCTGAAGGTACTGAAACAATCAACTCTGATCTTTCTGAGTCTAGAGCTAAAACTATAGAATCTTACTATAGAGAAAGAATGAAAAGATACGATTATAAAGGAGCTGCTGATTCTATTGATTTTATAATCAAGCCGGTTGTTCAAAATTGGAATGCATTCAAAACGGCTTTAGCTTCTTATGATGGAATTAGTTCTAGTGAAAAATCTAGCTATACAAACATTATTAATGGAACAGGATCTTTCGTAGAAAAAGAGAAAGAAATGAAAAAACTTTCTACCTACAAGAAAGTCTTCAATGATGTATATCCTGGCTTGAGAACAGCTAAAACTGAAGTTTTAACTGTGAAACCTAAAAAATCAAATGCTCAGATTGCTGTCTTAGCAAAAGCTATCGCAACTGGTGAAGCTAAAGCTGACACACTTTCAATTGAAGAATTAATGTTCTCTGCAACATTGACTCCTTCATTAGAAGAAAAAGCGGCGATCTATAAAGCTGCTGCTGATAAGTCTGGAATGTGGCAAGCACACAACAATTTAGGAGCTGTTCATATTGAATTAGCTTTAGCTGGTGATAAGTCTAAATTAGACGGAGCTGCTACTCAATTAGAAATTGCTGCTAAGAAAAATAACGTTTCTGCTACGGTTCAATCTAACCTAGCAGCTGTTAAAGCCCTCCAAATGAATTATGATGAAGCTTACTCAGCTTTAAATGGTATTAGTGGAGCATCTAATGATGTATCAGGAAAAGTTAATGCAATGAAAGGTGCAATTGAAGTGAGAATGGCAGAATATGCTAAAGCAAAAGCTTCTTTTACTTCTGCTAAAATGAATGACGCTGCTAACATTGATAAAGGTCTTGCACACTTATTGAGCGGTGAGTATAGCCAAGCTGACGCAGCATTCGGAAAAGTAAACAGCGCTGCTGCTTCTTACCTAATGGCTGTTTCTTCTGCTAGACAAAATAATGCTGCTGGAGTTGGAACAAACTTGAAAAAAGCAGTTGATGCTGAGCCTTCTTATAAAGACATGGCATTGAACGATCTTGAGTTTACTAAATATGCTGATGCTGTAAATCAGGCTGTGAAGTAATTCAAATAAGTTGAAATTAAAAGCTCTGGCAAATGCCAGAGCTTTTTTTATGTCCAAAAAGTAAAAGAAATCAGTGTGACAAAAAGGGTGAATACTATTAATTTAGCACTCCTATAAATAAATCGATTTATGAGAGAAATTCAGTTCAGAGAAGCACTTGGAGAAGCAATGAGTGAAGAGATGAGAAGAGACGAAAATGTCTTTTTGATGGGAGAAGAAGTTGCAGAGTATAATGGTGCCTATAAGGTCAGTCAGGGAATGCTTGATGAATTTGGAGCCAAACGAGTGATTGACACTCCTATAGCAGAGCTTGGCTTTGCTGGAGTGGGTGTTGGAGCTGCCATCAATGGTCTACGCCCTATTATTGAGTTCATGACATTTAACTTTTCTCTTGTTGCGATAGATCAAGTTATTAATAGTGCTGCGAAAATGCTATCCATGTCAGGTGGACAATACAATGTGCCAATCGTTTTTAGAGGCCCAACAGGAAATGCCGGACAACTAAGCCAACAACATTCTCAAAACTTTGAAAATTGGTATGCTAACACTGCAGGCTTAAAAGTAGTTGTTCCTTCTAATCCTTATGACGCAAAAGGACTTCTTAAGACTGCTATAAGAGACGATAATCCTATCATTTTTATGGAGTCTGAACTCATGTATGGAGACAAAGGAGAAGTTCCTGAAGAAGAATACCTATTAGAAATTGGTAAAGCCAATATAGTACGAGAAGGATCAGATGTAACTATTATCTCTTTTGGTAAAATGATGAAGGTTGCCAATCAGGCTGCCGATGAGTTAGCCAAAGATGGAACCAATGCTGAAGTAATCGACTTGAGATCAGTAAGACCAATTGATTATCCGACTATTATTGAGTCTGTTAAGAAAACAAATCGATTGGTAATTGTAGAAGAAGCTTGGCCATTAGCATCTATCTCCACTGACATAAGTCATCATGTTCAGCGAAATGCTTTTGATTATTTAGATGCTCCTATTCATAGAATCACTAACAAGGACGTGAGTTTACCTTACGCCCCTACTTTAATTGAAGAAGTGCTTCCAAACGTCAAAAGAACAATAGAAGCGGTAAAAGCAGTAACATATCAGCTTTAGGGTTTTTCATTAGCTAAATCAATCAATTATGCTTCAAAAATACAACCCCAAAAATGAGAACATTAAAGTTTGGGTTGGTGATAAATTATATCATAGAAATGAAGCAAAAGTATCGGTATTCGACAGTACTATTCAAGGAGGTGATGCAGTCTGGGAAGGACTTAGATTATATAAAGAAGGAATTCTTCATCTAGACAGACATCTAGATCGATTGTTTGCCTCAGCTAAAGCATTGGCTTTTGATCACATTCCATCAAGAAATTTTATTAAAGATGCAATTAAGCGGACATTAGAAGCAAATGGGATGACGGAGGACACACTCATGCGATTAACGCTGAGTCGTGGGGAGAAGATTACCTCTGGTATGGATCCTAGGTTAAATCAAAAGGGAAGCTGTTTAATAGTGTTAGCAGAATGGAAGCCACTTGTATATGATAATGATTCTGGAATTAGAGTAATCACTTCAACTCAAAGAAGAAATGGTCCTCAATTCCTTGATAGTAAAATTCATCACAATAACTTACTTAACAACATCTTAGCCAAAATACAAGCCAATTTTGCTGGTGTTGACGCAGGCATTATGCTCGATGAGAGAGGATTTGTAGCGGAGCTGAACGATACTAATTTGTTCCTCGCCAAAGATGGAAAACTATACACTCCTTTTGCAAATGCATGTCTTCACGGCATCACAAGAGGATTTATAATAGAGCTTGCCCAAAACAACAACATACCTATTGAAGAAAGAAATCTTAGTTTAGTCGAGTTCTACGTTGCGGATGAGGTCTTTGCTACAGGGACCATGGGAGAGCTTACTCCTGTCAAAGAAATAGATGGCCGATCCATTGAAAACAAAACCAAATCAACTTTAAGAAAGCAACTAAATGAACTGATGTATGATCAGCTTAGTGAACGATGTGTGAAATTGTAATCTCCTTCTGATAACTACTATTCAGGATACCAGTTTTTTAACCTCACATCTATTTTAGAATTTTCAGCATTCACCATTTGCTTAAATGATTCTACGTCTGCTAATCCATCACTTCCTCGATAGTGATATGGATACACAATTGCAGGCTTAAATTTATTAACAGCACTAGCTGCCTGCTCTATATCCATAGTGAATGGTAGATTCATACAAACAAATGCCACGTCTATTTTTTTCAAATTTCGCATCTCTGGAATATCCTCAGTATCCCCAGAAAGGTATATTTTCTTCCCTCCCATAGTTAGGATATAACCGTTTCCTCTACCTTTAGTATGTCTTGAAGTTTCATCTTCTGGTAGATTATACATCGGGATTGCTTCTAGACTAATTCCAGAAAAACTCTTCATTTCTCCATTGTTTATAACAGTAGATAGCTTTTGCATTTCTTCTGGCAGCTTATCAAATACTGCCTGCGGTACGAAAAATTGAGTATCATCCAACTCAAACTCGTTAAGTGTATTTTGATTCAAATGATCTCCATGAATATCGGTTATTAAGATGATATCAGGATTTTGAAGCCCTTCAAAACGATTTGCTCCACCATAAGGATCTACATAGATAGTTTGATCATTCCACGTCAAAACGAGAGAACCATGGATAATTGGTTGAATGGTCAAATCTCCGTTAGATGTTTCTATCACATCAGGCGAAGCAAGTTGCGCATGAACGGAAATGACTATTAATATTGTGATTAAAGTGAGTACATTTTTCATAATTTGAATTTACGAGTTGTTAACAACTTATCCTTGGAAAGTGTTCAGTTGTTACTTCAAACAAAATACTTAAAGAACGCTAAATTGATATTTTTCAAAATCACAACTCGTCAGAAACGAAAATGCTTGAGCTACCTTTTATGTAAATAGTAACCCAAGCATCTGAATTTCTATCATTAATTAGTTAAGAAACCACCACCTTTTCCATCACATCATCCTCTTTTATCTGATCAATGATATCTAGTCCATCAACTACTTTTCCAAA
>CAYGTD010000046.1:12508-16789 GCA_964352725.1 uncultured Roseivirgaceae bacterium | reverse complement strand
ATCTAATAGCCGTCAGTCCGATGTTTATTGATTTCTACTTGAAGCCGGATGATGATCAGATTAAGGGAATTTGGCTTCATGACTTTAACGTGAAAGGAATTCCTGAGCCTGATGAGTATTGGAGAGCAAGGGGGATTGAAGGTGAAAAAATAGATTAGTCACCAAAACCTTTGAATGACCTCCAGTAACTCCGACTGCACGCCACCTCCAGCTACCATTTCTCGCCCGAATAAATAGTCATTTCCTCCTTTAAAATCAGTGACTGTACCTCCAGCTTCCTTAACTAGAATAACTCCTGCAGCTATATCATATGAGTTGAGGTTGTATTCAAAATATCCTCCATATCTCCCACAAGCCACATAGGCCATGTCTGCTGCAGCACTGCCCATCCTTCTCAGACCTTGCGTATGTTTCATTAGCTCATTAAGAATTTGCAGGTATTCATCCATCCGCTCAAAATTGTAATAGGGAAATCCGGTGGCTAATACTATGTCACTAAAATCTGTTGCTCTCGACACATGAATTGGTTGTGAGTTGAGGTAAGCTCCTCCGTCTTTCCAAGCATAAAAGCATTCATCATTAGAGACTTCATATACTACACCACTCACAATTTTATTTTCTTGCATCAATCCAATGCTCACACAGTAGTTGGGGATTCCATGTACAAAATTGGTAGTTCCATCCAGCGGGTCAATGATCCAAGTATACTCTTTCGTTTCTTGATCAGTCGTTTCTTCTTCTGTGATAAAACCAGCATCAGGAATCAATTGCTTAAGACCTGTCACTATCATTCGCTCTGATTCCTTATCCACATAAGAGACCAAGTCACTTTTGCCTCCTTTGTATTCCACCTTTTCATGATTGAATACTTTTCTTTCCTGGCGGATGAATGCGCCCACTTCAACAGCAAGTTTTGAAATGCCTGATGTAATCTCTTCTAAATTCATTTTGCTCCTTCTAGTACTAAGACAAACTCTCCTTTAATGGATTTTGATTTGAAATATTCCAGCACCTCATCTAGCGATCCAGTGACTGTTTCTTCAAACTTTTTAGTTAATTCTCTGGAAACTGAAATGTTTCGATCCCCTAAAATTTCTTTGAATTGTTCTAATGTTTTTATTAGACGATGAGGTGACTCATAAAAAATACTTGTTTTCTTTTCTTCTAGCAGGGCCAGTATCCTTGTTTGTCTTCCTTTTTTATGGGGTAAAAATCCTTCGAAAACGAAACGATCACAAGGGAACCCGGAATTGACCAGTGCAGGGACAAATGCAGTGGCTCCAGGAAGGGATTCTACAGGAACGTCATTTTCAAGTGCGGCTCTCACCAAAAGAAAACCTGGGTCAGAAATGCCCGGTGTACCTGCATCTGATATCTGAGCAATGGATGTTCCAGACTTCAATTTATCGATGATCTCGTCGGTCTTCTTATGTTCGTTGTGGGCATGAAAACTATGAGCCTGAGTAGATATTTCGTAGTGTTTCAGTAAAAAACCAGAGGTTCGTGTGTCCTCAGCAAGTATGAGATCAACTCCTTTGAGCACTTCTACGGCACGATAGGTCATATCTCCCAAATTTCCGATGGGAGTTGGGACGAGGTAAAGCTTGCCGGGTTCGATCATGCGACTAAGATAAGAAGGGAAGCGGAATGCTTAGCAATCCTCCTTAAATCCGTCGAAAAACTTAATCACATATCAAAAGCGTTTTATTCATCATGCAATGTATCTGCAGGGTTGAGCATCGCTGTTTTAAAGGTGTGAAAAGCCACAGTTGATAGTGCAATAAGTACAATGACAATGGCAGGAATGGCAAAAACCATGACATCTAATGAGATTCTGTTATCAAAACCGTCTAGCCAGCTTTGAAGCAGCCACCAGCTAATTGGCGCTGCTATAACTATTGATATAAGAACCAGTTTCACAAAATCACCCGTAAGAAGTATTAGTAATTGCTGCAAAGACGCTCCTAATACCTTTCTTACTCCTACTTCCTTTGAACGGAGACTAGTGATAAAAGAGGCCAATCCAAATAGCCCTAGACATGCTACTAAAATGGCAAGAATGGCAAAAAGACCGAATATGGATCCGAACTTTACTTCAGATTCATATTGCTCGTTGTAGTAGTCGTCTAAAAAAAAGAAGTCAAAAATTTTGTTCCCAAACGCAGCTTCCCAGTCCGCTTGAACTTGATCGACTGATTCTCGCATATTCTCCGTGTTGATTTTTACCGAATAATATCCATTTGGAGATTCAAAATATCTGAAAATCATCGCATCATATGCTTGCTTTGGAGATTCGTGACGATAGTTTTTCACTACACCAACTATACTGAAGGTATCGCCCCAGAAATATATTTTTTTATTCAATGCTTCTTCAATGTCTTTGAATCCAAGTTTTGCAACTGCTTCTTCATTGAACAATACATTTTCATTTTCTCCTCCAAAACTGCGATCAAACTTACGACCAGCCACCACTTCCAATCCGTAAAAATCCATGAACTGATCATCGGCACCCAAAACTCTATATTGATTGCTCTCAGCTTCAGTTTGTGTAATTAGCCGGATACCTCCTGCGTTCCAATCAGCGGATCTTCCAGGTACTGCAGTAGATCTTGTTTGTGATCTAATGGAGGAATTGTTAGTCAACCTATTTTTGAATATGGGATCCTTAATGCTACGCACCGAATCACTGCTAAAATTGGGAGACTTGATGATCATATTTTGCTCAATGTTCACACCAAGATCTTGTGACTGGAGAAAGTCCATTTGCTTGTAAACGACAAACGTACCTGTGATCAAAACTACAGAAGCTAAAAACTGGAAAGTAACTAGACTCTTTCTTAATAGGTTTCCACTTTCACTCGCTGCAAAACGACCTTTTAGAACCGCAATTGGCTTAAAATTGGAAAGTACAAATGCCGGATAGAATCCAGATAAAAGAATGCCAAGAAAGAATACTCCAGCCAAACCAAGCCAGAAAAAGGAAGCGTCTGGCCATGAGTAAGAGTTGCTAGTTCCTACGAATTGATTGAAAGTAGGGAACACCAAAGTAACCACAAGAGCAGCAATCGCGAATGCAATCAAGTTGATGAAGAACGACTCAAACATAAATTGACCAATAAGGTGAGATCTGTAGCTCCCCATTACTTTTCTGATACCTACTTCTTTCGCCCTGCTAAGTGATCTTGCGGTGGTTAAGTTGATGTAGTTGATCCATGCAATGAACAGGACAAACATCCCTATGATCAGTAGAAAATAGGTAGTTGTCTCATCTCCATTTGGCTTTATTTCAGAGCGGTAATTGGAAATTAAATGGATCTTTGGTAATGGCTGAAGAACGAATTCTATCGCCGAGTTAAATTGTTCCATTTCCTCACCAACCTTCTCTTGAATCATTGGTTCAAACTTAGAGGAAAGCATTTCTGGATCAGTCCCATCCTGTAGCACCACATAATTTAAGAAACCATCCCAATTCCATTCTGTTCTTACATCCTCGCCAGAAAGAGCAACGTAGGTATCAAATGAATATAAGATGTCAAAGTTCATGTGAGATTGCTTAGGAAAATCTTGATAAACACCAGTCACCAAAAAATCTCTATGATCATTCTGAAGTATTGTTTTACCTACTGGGTTCTCATCTCCAAATATTTTTTTCGCAAGGGACTCACTTAAAACTACTTTGTTGAGTCCTTTTAGCACAAGGCTATCCACACCCTGAATAAGCGGAATTGAGAATACTTGAAAAAAATTTTCCTTAGCGTAATAGGGAGATTCTAATTCAAAATATTTGTTTTCGTAAGAAATCCCCACACTACTGCTAGCCAAATTGACAAAGTCAACTACTTCTGGGAAATTTTCATGTAGATGATAACCTGCACCGGCTGCACCAGCAGCCCATTGTGTAGTGAGTTCGCCAGCGTTGTACCTATTAGTTTGTACACGGTAGATGTTTTCTTTATTCCGATGAAAGTTGTCGTATGTCAGCTCATGGTAGACATATTGCAGAATCATGAAGCCAGCAGCCATCCCGATAGCTAACCCAAAAATATTGATAGAAGCGTAAAATTTATTTTTACGTAAGTTTCGGATAGTTGAAGTAAAGTAATTTCTGAACATAGCTTCAAAGTTTGATTGTCTTTTTCTTTTTCTAAATCTTGGTCTTAGAAATCCTATAGACTGAAAGAAATAGATCCACTTGGCGGTTCTCTTTCCCTTTCCGACTTGGTTTTCAAAATAGCGTTCTTCCAAATCGCCTTGGATACCTTCCAGCAGATATGGCTCACA
>CAYGTD010000046.1:0-12498 GCA_964352725.1 uncultured Roseivirgaceae bacterium | reverse complement strand
CAAAATCGCTCTAAGATTTTGTTCGCATACTTTACTGGCCAAGGTTCCTTCTTATGCATTCCCTAGCGCAACTTTTGGAATTGAATCCCACATTTCGTTTCTAATTTCTCGCATTTGCTTAATGGCGGCCTCCCCAGAAGATGTGAGACTGAATAGTCGCTTTCTTCTGCCTCCTCTTTCAGGTGTGGCTCCTCCATACCTTGCGGTGATAAATCCTTTCTCCTCCAGTCTTCCAAGCACCGAGTGAACAGTGCTTATGGTGATCGATCTTTTACCTCTTTCCTTAATCTCGTTCTGAATTGCTATGCCATACGCGTCATCGTATAAGATGCCTACTGATAGCATAATGATTTCTTCTAGTTCTCCAAGATTTGTTCCCTTCATTTGTTATTTCTGGTTAGAAGTAGTTTGGAAATTATGTTTTCACAATAAGACTACTTTGGTTCTATCAATAGGTTACAGTATTTCTTTCGGTTTTGTCGAATTCGATTTGTAATCGCTTATTAAATTGCTCCTATGACACCTCATGAAATCAACAATTACTTTGGTGATATGGATATTTTTCTAATGGATTTGATCCTAAAAGGGAAGATTCCAGAAAAAGGAAAAGTGCTGGATGCCGGTTGTGGTGAAGGAAGAAATGGAATCTACTTTATCAATAATCAATATTCTTATACAGGAGTTGATACTGATAGATCAAAGGTTAGCCTAATTGAGTTTTTGTCTGGAGGAACTGAGTCTTCTTTTTTTGTGGAGGATATTAAAACATTTGCTGAGCGTAAGGAGACATTTGATTTCATTGTTTGTAGTCGGGTACTTCACTTTGCAGAGTCCGTTGACCACTTCTATGAAATGTGGAATGACTTAATTTCAATGTTAAACCCTAGAGCAATAATTTACATTTCAATGGATTCTGTGATAGATACTGATATAGGGGAGGCAAAGGACAATGGTCGATTCCTCTTTCCAGATGGAGAGGTAAGGTTTGCAATCACCAAAGAAATTTACAAAGACATAAAAAAGGGATTCGAAGAAATCGAATCCCTAAAGACATTAGTGGCTCATGAAAAAAGAGCTCAAAGTTTTATTGCATTGAAGAAGGCCTAAACACAGCCCTGAGCAAGCATAGCGTCTGCTACTTTCACAAAACCAGCGATATTTGCTCCCTTTACATAGTCTACATAATCATCACCTTCCTTACCATACTTCACACAATTTTCGTGGATATCCTTCATAATACCATGAAGCTTTTCATCCACTTCCTCTCTTGTCCATGACATTCTGATGGAGTTTTGAGACATTTCTAACCCTGATGTTGCAACGCCACCTGCATTAGAAGCTTTACCAGGACTAAACATCATTTTTTTCTGCTTAAATAGTGTTATTGAATCAGCCGTTGTAGGCATATTGGCTCCTTCAAAGACACCAATACATCCATTTTCAACAAGTACTTTAGCGTCCTCCAGTGGCAATTCATTTTGCGTAGCACATGGATAGGCTAAATCACATTTTATATCCCATGGGGTTACTCCCTCCCTAAATTCGGCACTAGCATATTTTTCATCGTACTCTTTTATCCTGCCGCGCTTTACATTTTTCAATTCCATGATGAATGCGAGTTTCTCTTCATCGATACCATCCTTGTCATAAATAGACCCGCCTGAATCGGAAACTGACAATACCTTAGCTCCACTTTCAATGAGTTTTTCAATGGCATATTGGGCTACATTGCCCGAACCAGAAACCAAACAATTCTTCCCTTTCAGTGAATCTCCTCTATGTTTCAGCATTTCTTGGCTGAAATACACACACCCATACCCGGTAGCTTCTGGTCGAATCAAACTTCCTCCGTACTCTCTTCCTTTGCCTGTTAGAACACCTGTAAATTCATCTCTCAATCGCTTGTATTGACCAAATAAATAACCAATCTCTCTACCACCAACTCCTATGTCACCTGCTGGCACATCCGTATTTCCACCAATGTATTTGCTCAACTCTGTCATGAAACTTTGGCAAAATCTCATGACCTCCAAATCGGTTTTTCCTTTTGGGTTAAAATCTGATCCTCCTTTGCCTCCACCCATAGGAAGTGTAGTAAGGCTGTTTTTGAAAACTTGCTCAAAAGCGAGAAATTTCAGAATACTTAGGTTTACGGAAGGGTGAAAGCGAAGACCTCCCTTGTAAGGGCCAATGGCCGAATTCATTTGAATCCTATAGCCTCTATTGATTTGAGTTTCGCCTTTATCATCTACCCATGGGACCCTAAACATGAAAACCCTTTCAGGTTCGCACATTGTCTCCAAAATCTTCGCGTTTTTATATTTCGGCTTATCGGCAATAAATGGAATCACCGTTTCTGCAACCTCATGAACAGCTTGCAAAAACTCTGGTTCATTTGGATTTTTCTTCGCAACTTCTTCTACGAATTGCTCTATTTCTTTAGTGTGATTAGACATACTATTGGGTGTTGTAATTTGGGGATGAAGTTAGGTTTTTTTTACCTTTTTGATCTAAACATACGATAAAAATCGTATTCACCCATGTCTTCATTTAGACTTATTTAATCGAAAGAAAACATTCACCTAAAACTCTCGCAATACCTAATTCGTACTTTAGTATATATAAACCACTTAGTTATGAATTATTTAAGCTTAGAAAACGAGATTCTATCTTCGGTACAAACTTTAAATGGTCATCAAAAAAACGCAGTTCTTGAGTATATAAAGAATATTGAACAAACTCGACATAGTAAAAAACTACATCGAAGGAAGGGAATGAAACAGATAAAAAAGGCTTTAGGGGGACTCTAGTCCTCGGAAAGCACTATTACCATATCATTTTCTTCCAACATAAATTCGTCTGATTTTTTTGGATTGAGAACCACTCCATATTGATCAGCAGAGCTTCTCGCTTTTGAGATATTTCGGTATCCAATAGCCACCTCATTTTTTCTCGCTGCAGATTCCAATATGGTATAGAAGTTCATTGTCTGTCCTACTTGAACATATTCTCGAGCAGGTTTTATGTAAATTTCAGATCCGTCAGCATCAAAAAGGTCTTCAAATACACGCATTAGATATTTGTTTTCTGAGACCTGACTCATTAAAAGACTCACAAGCTTATCACTTACTATAAAATCGTCTGCACTTGTGATATCAGCGAGTTGTCTATTTCTGATATCCAGCATCTCACTTACAATTTTATACTTATACCCATGAAGTTCTGTGAAGTTTCTTAGGTGCAGCAATGTGATCAACGTCTGTGCATCTGCTTCTTGAATTGGGAAATTACGTTGATAGCAAAGCAGAATAATAAAATTATACTGCTCGAGTTTCATGCTCTGAAGTGTTTCTCTTCCAGTCGTATCTTTTACTTCAAACTCTAAAGTAATATTTTGAACTCGTTTCTGGAGCAGCTCTACAATTCTACCCTCTTTTTCAAATTTAGACACAATCCTAACCACTGATCCAGGAGGAACATAGTTATCAAGCTCCATGATGATGTATTTTGCTCTATCATTCCAGCCTACAATTAATATTTGTTCTGGAGCCATTGGTTCAGGCTCTGTATAAATGATTTTGCTTTCTTGGAGATCAATGTTTGCATTGATTTTTGGAATAAGGGTATCATCATCTTCTGTAATACCTATCACTTTATCACCCTTCTTGAAAATGGTATCCATAGGAGGATTGATCTCTACAGACTTGTCAGCATATTGAATCCCCATAATAGCAGATTCTTCATAAGCAAACAAAATATCTCTGAATGTCTTACCAATCATGGAGTCTGCATCTTCAAAGTAGATTTCATCTCCATCAAAGTCCATTAAATCTTGATAGACAACACTCAATCCAGACTGGCGACTAGTTTGAACCATGATTCTAGAAATGATTTCGTCTGATAAAATCAACTCTACCTCATCGCCTCCTACCATCTTGGCTACCTGAAAATTCTTCTTATCTTCCATCTCAGCAGTGATGTGATAAGGTGCTTTTCGCCTTTCAGGATTTGTAACAATTGCTACAATGGTTTTGATAATCTGACTATCAGAATTCTCATCATCCTTATCAAGAATGATGATTGATTTTGTATCATAAGGATTTGCTATCTGCAAATCATGCACATCTATAGGGTCTCCTGTTCTACAGATCACTACCGTGTTTCCAGTACTTCCCACTTTATCCTTAATCTCATCCTCCATCAAGACTTTGTCCATATTGGCCAAAATCACAATCACTCCTCTTTTCTGATTTTCGTTAGCTTCTACTATCTCAGGAATGATGGTAAATATTTTTGAAGACCATCCAAGAATTAGCACATGATCCTTTTCTATCACAAAAGACCTACCCTTTCTTAGTACCTCTAGTTTTGTCAAAATACCATTAGAGACCAACCCGATTAATGTTGAAATAATGACTAGTCCTAAAACTGTCGTCAAGAACATGAACATTCTAAAAGGCCAGTTTTCATCATGGTTTCCAAGCACACCAGGATCTAGCATGTGAGTCATGTTTACCCACATAGATTCAAATACAGTGAAATTATTATCATGATCTGGATGAAGTCCAAAGCCTAAAAGAAGAACTCCAAAAAAAGCAATTAGGATAAACGAGATTACACCCAAACCTTTGATCATTGATAGAGTTCCCTGAGAAACGAAACTATCGAAACGGTATTTGAGCCTGTCTGAGAATGAAATGTTTTTCATGTGCACACAATGATTTTTCTAGGATCGAGAACAAAGCTAATCCGAAAATAACGTAAAATAATGACTAGAAGCCTATTTGATTAAAATGGTATGTGTCAACCACTTGACATTGTTTTTTTAGCTGTATTTTTAAAGTCGTCGTAATATGCACATATGAACAAAATCATTTCTTTTTTAGCAATTGTCTTTTTGGTCGCTTCGTGTAATATAAAAACAGAGCATTTCTCATTTATTTATAATGATGAAGGTCCCAATAAGGAGATCGCTGAGAAAATGGAAAATTTGCTGGAAAGCGAGTTTAATGTTGATATTCACCTAATTCAAGGTAAAGGAACTAATGCTAACATCGACAGTCTAATGGGTGGATTTGTCGATATCGCTCTTGTAGAAAACTATATTCCCTATATAGAAGGTGTCAACTCTGCCTTTTCTGTCTACTCAGAGGTCCTCCACATATTTTACAAGAAAAACATTCAAGCGGTAAGATTTGAAGATTTAATGTACAATCAATTGATATACATAGGTCGTGAGGCATCACCAACCTATAACCTTATGATGGATCTTTTCGATTTCTATGGGTTAGATCAAGATCAAATTTCTGTCACATTTGAAATGGCAGAAGCAGAAGTGATTGTTGAATTGACCAATCTTCTCTCTCGTGCTCATTTGTTAGGTTATTCCGATTTCAAACTCTTCTCTTTTGATAAAATGGAGGATCTGGGAAATGGCTCAAAAGTAGAAGGCATCACACTAAAGTATCCACGAATGGCTCCTTTTGTTATCCCAGCAAATACCTATTGGGATTTTACGACAGAGCCTGTTGTCACATTGTCCGTTGATTTAATTATGATAGTAAGGTCTGGAATGGGAGAAATTGCCGTGACTGATTTTGCTAAAACTATGCTTAGAAACAGGCAAGTATTTACCCTTATTGATCCACTTTTATACAACGGAATGAAAGAGGGTTTTGATCAGTCTAGGCTCAATATTCCATTACACGAGGGAGCTAGAATTTACTTAGACAGAGATGAACCTAGTTTCATTGAACGTTACGCTGAACTTGGAGGGGTGCTTCTTGCTTTAATCATTGCCCTTAGTAGTGGTATTGTGTCGTTGACTAAATGGCAAGCGCAGAAAAAGAAAGATGAAATAGATGTCTTTTATGAGGATTTACTACAAGTAAAAAATACCATCCCATTCATAAAAGATTTAGCGGCTGCTGCTGCGCAGGTAAAGCATATTCAGAACTCCCAAAACAAAGCATTTGAAATGCTAATCAGTGAAGAGTTAGTTGCTAATGACAGTTTCCGTATTTACATGGAGCTCTCGAAAGAAACCATCAATGAGCTTCGTGGAAGAATGCGACTTTTAAAGTCTAAGCAGACAAGTGCAACTTCTTAAAAATGAAAGTTTTACGAGTATTGCTCTTATATTTATCTTTTAAGCAAATTCAGACTAAATTCGTGGAAAATTCTGAGTGAGCATCAATGGGTCTTTTTGATTTTTTCCAAAGCGATATAGCAATAGATTTAGGTACTGCCAACACCCTTATTATTAAGGGAGATAAAGTTGTGGTGGATGAACCGTCAATTATTGCTATCGACAAAACAACTAACAAGGTATTGGCCATCGGTCGTCAAGCAATGCAAATGCATGAAAAGACGCACGAGAACATTAAAACCATTAGGCCACTAAAAGACGGTGTAATTGCTGATTTCCATGCTGCAGAGCATATGATCAGGGGAATGATCAAAATGATTGATAGTGGAAAGAGAAGTTTTCTTCCGGCTTCTCACAGAATGATCATTTGTATTCCTTCAGGCATTACTGAGGTAGAAAAAAGAGCGGTAAGGGATTCGGCGGAGCACGCAGGTGCTAAAGAAGTATACATGATCCATGAGCCTATAGCGGCTGCTATTGGTATCGGGATTGACATTGATCAGCCAATTGGAAGTATGGTTGTAGACATTGGGGGTGGTACAACAGAGATTGCTGTTATTGCTCTAAGTGGAATTGTGTGTGATCAGTCTATCAGAGTGGCTGGTGACTCCTTCAATAAGGATATTCTTGACTATATGAGACGTCAACACAATCTATTGATTGGAGAGCGAACGGCAGAGAAAGTGAAGATCGAAGTAGGGTCTGCTCTTACAGAACTCGAAGATGGTCCTGAAGATTATGAAATAAGAGGAAGAGATTTGATGACTGGAATTCCGAAAGTGATTAAAATTTCTTATTCTGAAATTGCCTTTGCGATTGATAAATCAGTTTCTAAAATAGAAGAAGCAGTACTAAAGGCGCTTGAAATTTCTCCTCCTGAACTTTCAGCTGATATTTATGACAATGGTATTTTCTTAACTGGTGGGGGAGCAATGCTGAGAGGACTAGACAAGCGATTGTCTATGAAAACAAAGCTTCCAATTCACATTGCTGAGGATTCTTTACGTGCAGTTGTGAGAGGAACGGGCCTTGCACTCAAGGATATCAAAAAGTTCAAGGCGGTATTAATGACCTAAGAAGTGAATGCAAAGGCTACTAGATTTCCTTTATCAACAGCGAGAAATAGTCATTTTTCTTGGCTTGGAAATTTTATGTGCATGGCTCATTGTCAACTACAATAGGAGATACAATACCTCTTTCTTAAACTCGTCTAACACGACAGTTGCTTCCATTTCTCAAAGTTCCAATGAAGTTTCCGAGTATTTTAGATTGGATAAAGTCAATGCTCAACTGATGGAAGAAAATGCTCTCTTGGAAAATGAGCTAAGAAGACTCAGTACTAACAAAGGTGCATACATCGATACCGTAAGTCAGTTTCAAGTAATTGGTGCGAAGGTGATCAACAGTACTTTTAATAGAAACTTGAATTTCTTGACCATCAAAGCCGGAAAAAAAGACAGCTTAAAAGCTGGTATGGGAGTTATTTCTGGTTTTGGGGTAGTGGGTCAAATCAAGTCAGTTTCCGAAAATTTTGCCACCGTTTATTCGCTACTCCACCCTAACCTTTTAGTTTCCTCTAAAGTGAAGCGGACAGATACAAAATGTACAGTACAGTGGGATCAAGTAGATTATGCTCATGCATCATTAAAGTATGTCCCAAGACATATCAAACTACAAGTAGGGGACTCAATAGTCACCTCTGGATTTAACTCTGTATTTCCTGAAAACATCTCGATTGGTGTAATAGAAGAATATCATTTAGATGATCACATGACCTTTTACGATGCTAGAATTAAGCTCACTACCGACTTCACTTCTTTATATCATGTTTTTGTGATCAAAGATTTGCTTAAACAAGAAAAAGATTCACTTGAACAGCTATGATTAGGGTAAGCATAAAAGAGCAAATTCTAAACTTTATCATGCTATTGGTGATTCAATTGCCCTTGATTCATCGAATTGTATTGTTAGAAAAGGCATTTGGATTTTTTTATGTGGGATTCTTACTCCTTCTACCAACTACACTCAGTAGAAGCAGATTAATGTTGATTGCCTTTGTATCTGGTCTCCTAGTAGACGTATTTTCAGATACGCCAGGCATACATGCTGGAGCTTCCGTTTTCATCATGTTTATCAGAAATTTTTGGCTATCAGTAGTCAATGATGATTCAAAAGAACTTGTGAATGTGAATATGTCTTCGCTGAAAAAATCAGGGTTCATATATTTTCTATTTCCGCTTGTTTTTATCCACCATTTATTGATTTTCTCCTTAGAAAATGGAGGGTTTCACCATTTTGGTATGTTGATGGAGAAAGTGTTTTTCAGCTCCGTATTTAGTTTTGTGATCATTTTCGTTATCAATTTTTTGGTCGCTCCTAATAGGCAAAGATCATGATCCGAAGAAGCTTAATCATTCGATCAATCATTGTATTGACCGCTTTGGTTTTTGCCATACGTCTCTTCTCAATCCAAATAATTGATGAAGACTACAAGATTGCCGCTGAAAATAATGTGGTTCAAAAAATCATACAATATCCCTACAGGGGATTGGTTTATGACAGTAATGATAGTTTGGTGATTTATAACTCACCTGTCTATGATTTGATGATTGTCCCAAAAGAAGTAGAAATCAGAGACACTACACGATTTTGCGAATTGGTAGAAATCACACGCGAAGAGCTTGATCAAAAATTGAAAAAGGCTCAAAAATTTTCATCTATTCTGGCGTCTAAATTTATTGAGCAAATTTCTGATGAGCTGTTCGCTAAACTTCAGGATCAACTGATCAACTACCCAGGCTTTTTTGTGCTTCCTAGAACGATACGTTCTTACAACACGAAATCCCTCGCCAATGTAGTAGGATACGTAGGTGAAGTGAGCTCGCGATTTCTTGATCGTGACACCACAAACTATTACCGATCTGGCGATTACATTGGTATTGCCGGAGTAGAAAAATCTTATGAGTCTGTTTTACGTGGCAAGCGAGGGGTTACTTTCAAAGTGGTGAATGTGCAGGGAATCATCAAAGATGATTATAGAGATGGAGAATATGACACCATTCCACAGTCTGGAGAAAACATTAATCTTTCCATTAATTTGGAACTACAACAATATGCTGAAAAGCTCATGGAAGGTAAGGTGGGTAGCGTAGTAGCAATTGAGCCTTCTACTGGAAGAATTTTAGCTTTTGTTTCAGCACCATCTTACGATCCTGCATTATTAAGTGGTAAGAATCTGAGTAAGAATTTTGGTTCCCTAAGTACAAACGAAGAGAAGCCACTCTTCAACAGACCTCTTCAAGCTAGGTATCCGCCTGGTTCTATGTTTAAAACTATTCAAGGCGTGATTGCCCAACATGAGGGTGCAATCAAAGCTGACGAAATCATTATAACTGATGGATCTAACATTGGTGATTTGGCTCCTCCAGGGAAGTATGATCTTATAAAAGCGATTACAAAATCCTCTAATAATTATTTCTATCTTATCATGAAACGAATGGTACAGGAAGGTGTGGACGAAAGTGCATTTTTGGATTCACGAATAGGATATGAGAAATGGAGAGAAAACGTAAAGGCATTTGGTCTTGGAAGAAAGCTTGGCGTAGATCTACCGAATGAAATTGCTGCAAACGTTCCAAGTGTTGATTCTTATGATCGAATTTACGGATCGAAAAGATGGAAGTATTCTAACATTGGTTCATTGAGTATAGGCCAAGGAGAGTTACTAGTAACACCACTTCAAATGGCGAATTTGGGGGCATTGCTAGCTAATAGAGGTCATTTTTTTACCCCGCATGTAGTAGAAAAAATCAATGGTTGGCCAAATCCCATAGTAAAAAAAGAAACACTTCCTTTTGATCCAAAATACTATGAACCCATAATCACTGGTATGGAACAGGTGGTAATGAACGGGTCTGGAAGAAGAGGCTATATGGACGGTCTTTTCTTGTGTGGAAAAACAAGTACTGTACAGAATCCGCAAGGTGAGGATCACTCCGGTTTTATGGGGTTTGCACCAAAGGATGCACCGAAAATTGCTATTGCAGCTTATGTTGAAAATGCTGGGCAGGGAGGAAGAGCTGCCGTTTCGGTAGCCAGTCTATTGACAGAAAAATATATTTTTGGAAAAATCTCAAGAACATGGCTTGAAAACTATGTATTGGATGCTTATTACCTAAAACAAAATGAGGCCGAGCGAAGAATCGCAGAAAATTGATTGGATCACAGTCCTAATTTTTAGTGCGCTGGTTTTTGCAGGGTGGCTTAACATCTATGCCGCAGAATACGATCCTGATCTAGATCAAAGCATTTTTGATTTTGGGACGAGCGCTGGCAGACAGTTTATTTGGATTTGCACATCGGCTGTTATTGCATTTGTCATCTTTCTTTTTGATTATAAGTTCTTTGATTCTTTTGCTTTCATCATCTATGGAGTGCTTATCGCTATGCTTCTGTTTTTGCTTGTAGGAGGTGGAAAGGAGGTTGCAGGATCTAAGTCATGGCTAGGATATGGCGGCTTTGGAATTCAGCCCTCCGAATTTGCCAAGTTTGCTACAGCATTTGCACTCGCCAAATTTCTTGACAGCACTGGAAAAAGTCTCACCAATACGAAAACTGTTCTGTTAAGCTTTGGTATCATTCTATTGCCAATGGTACTCACCATTTTACAAGGAGATACGGGAACAGCTTTAGTGTTTGGGGCACTCACTATTGCGATGTTTAGAGAGGGGTTATCTCCAGCTCTTCTAATTTTAGCAATATCTGGCCTCATTATCTTCCTTCTTACGCTCCTAGTAGATCAGACTGTATTGCTTGTAGCACTCGGAGTGGTAGCATTATTAGCACTAGGTCTAAATGCTCGAAAACCAAAGAGGCTAGCATGGATTATAATTGGGACAATCATTGCAACTGCCACTATCAAAAGTGTTGACTTTGTACTAACAGAGGTGCTAAAACCACATCAACAGAAACGAGTACTGTCATTAGTAAATCCTAACATTGACCCATTAGGGGTAGGTTGGAATGTGACGCAATCGAAGATCGCTATTGGATCTGGTGGCTTTGCAGGTAAAGGATTTTTAGACGGTACCCAAACCAAGTTTGATTTTGTGCCTGAACAATCAACCGATTTTATTTTTTGCACAATTGGTGAAGAGCAAGGGTGGATAGGAAGCATATTATTATTGGGCTTGTTTACCACACTTCTACTTCGCTTAATCACATTAGCCGAGCGGCAGAAATCTACCTTCTCACGCATATTTGGTTACGGTGTGGTGTCCATTATCTTTTTTCACTTTGCGGTGAATATTGCAATGACAATTGGGTTATTTCCTGTTATAGGGATTCCACTACCGTTTTTTAGTTACGGAGGATCATCTCTTTGGGCATTCACCATTTTACTTTTCTGTTTTCTAAAGCTAGATGCTCACAGAATGCAGGTGCTTCAGAGGTGGTAAAAACAGTTTCTTTAAAATTTAATAGTCAACACTAATTTGATATTGATTATTTGTAGGAATAATGATATGTTTTTACAGTGCCGTTTAAGTTATCTATCTCTTCAACAATCTCACCAATACTGTTGTAAGTAAAAGATAAATGCTTCACAAAATAGTGTTTTGTTAATGACTTAATTTTAAATTCTTGAATGACGCCATTCTTGTTGTATTCAATAATCATTTCAGAATCACCAAAAATCGAATAGGAGTAAGTCATTTGGTCGTTTACAAATCGTTCACGTTTTTTCAATTTTTCATAGCTATCAAAATATGAATACTCCATTGTATTAGAATCAATTGAATCTACTTTAATAAAGGAATTATCCTTGGAAAATAGTATCATGCCTTAAATTGAAATATTCAATTTCAATCAGTGGCTGATCTTTTTTCATTGTGGTTGTTATTTGATAAATATGAGAACTCCCAATTGAATCTATAGAAGATAGTATAGACTTGTAAACATCAATGTATGATTCGAAGGGAAATGATGAATTATCATTATCAAAGTATGCATACTTAAAATATCTAAATTTTATCGAGTCAATGAGAATGTCTTGCCTGTATTGAATACCTTTTTTGAAGTGATTAGTTCTCTTACCCAGTTCAAAATATTCGTATGAAACAGATTTGTTACCATCTACTCTTTCAATGATCTTTTTATCTGCAACATTGTATAGTCGTCCTGTTTCTTTAACTAAAATAGACTGAGTTGAATCCGTTAAGGTTCGCTCTAAATTTCTAATGAATAGACCCTGAGTTTGCCCCTTAATTGAGGTCGAAAAAAAGAAAATAGAATATAGAAGTAATATTCTTAAATATAATTTATGCACTCTCTACAATTTGATAGCAACGGAC